>JABDIQ010000007.1 GCA_013003655.1 Winogradskyella sp.
ACGTCATTTTGTCGCGCACAACATATTGGTAAGGAAATTGAAATAGGTTGTACAAAAATGATAATACTTAAAACATAATGAATTTTAATAATTATACAATAAAATCACAAGAGGCCATTCAGCAGGCGCAACAATTAGCACAAGCGTTTGGTCATCAACAAATAGAAAATGAACACATCATTAAAGCCTTATTTGAGGTTGATGACAATGTGTTACCATTTATATTAAAAAAGCTAAACGTAAACGTTAGTCTTTTTAAGCAACTATTAGAAAAAGAGTTAGAGAGCCTTCCAAAAGTAACAGGTGGCGATATCATGATTTCACGCGAAGCGGGAAAGTCTTTAAATGAAGCATCTATCATCGCTAAAAAAATGAAGGATGACTATGTATCTATAGAGCACTTATTACTTGCTGTTTTTAAATCTAAAAGCAAGGTAGCTCAGATGATTAAAGATCAAGGTGTAACCGAAAAAATTCTTGAATCGGCTATAACTGAACTTAGAAAAGGCAATAGAGTGACCTCTCAAAGTCAGGAAGAAACCTACAATGCATTAAGCAAGTATGCAAAAAATTTAAATCAGCTTGCCAAAGATGGTAAACTAGACCCTGTTATTGGAAGAGATGAAGAGATAAGACGCATACTACAAATCTTATCAAGACGCACCAAAAACAATCCTATTTTAGTCGGTGAACCAGGAACTGGTAAAACAGCTATAGCAGAAGGTTTGGCTCACCGTATCATTGATGGTGATATTCCTGAAAATTTAAAAGAAAAGCAAATATTTGCTTTAGATATGGGTGCACTAATTGCAGGCGCTAAATACAAGGGTGAATTTGAAGAGCGCTTAAAGGCGGTAATCAAAGAAGTAACCACTAGTGAAGGCGATATTGTACTTTTTATTGATGAAATACATACACTAGTAGGTGCAGGTGGCGGGCAAGGCGCAATGGACGCAGCAAATATTCTTAAACCAGCCTTAGCAAGAGGTGAGTTAAGAGCTATTGGTGCTACCACCTTAGATGAATATCAAAAGTATTTTGAAAAAGATAAAGCACTAGAGAGACGATTCCAAAAAGTGACGGTTAACGAACCAGATACCGAGAGTGCCATTTCAATTTTACGAGGTATAAAAGAGAAATACGAGACACACCATAAGGTAAGAATCAAGGACGAAGCCATTATTGGTGCCGTAGAACTCTCTAACCGATACATTACAAATAGGTTCTTACCAGATAAGGCCATTGACCTTATGGATGAAGCTGCATCTAAACTGCGCATGGAAATAAACTCTAAACCAGAAGAGCTCGATGTTTTAGATCGTAAGATCATGCAACTTGAAATTGAAATTGAAGCCATAAAACGCGAAAAAGATGAGGCCAAACTAAAAGCATTAAAATCTGATTTAGCAAACCTCAAAGAAGAGCGCAATGAGCTAAATGCAAAATGGAAAAGTGAAAAAGAAGTTGTTGACAACATACAATCAACAAAATCTCAAATAGAAGACTACAAACTTGAAGCAGAAAGGGCTGAACGCGAAGGCGATTATGGCAAAGTAGCAGAAATTAGATATGGCAAGATCAAAGAAGCAACTGAGAAGCTTGAGAAACTGCAAAAAGAGTTACAAGAAAATCAGGCCGGAAATTCAATGATAAAGGAAGAAGTGGATTATGAAGATATTGCCGAAGTGGTTTCTAAATGGACTGGAATTCCTGTGACTAAAATGATTCAAAGCGAGCGCGAGAAACTTCTAAAATTGGAAGACGAGCTACATAAGCGTGTTGTTGGCCAAGAAGAAGCCATAATGGCTGTAAGTGACGCCGTTCGCAGAAGTAGAGCTGGTCTTCAAAACCCTGATAAACCCATTGGAACCTTCTTGTTTCTCGGAACAACTGGTGTGGGTAAAACCGAATTAGCCAAAGCGCTAGCTGAGTACTTATTTGATGATGAAAATGCTATGACCAGAATTGATATGAGTGAGTATCAAGAACGTCATGCTGTGAGCAGATTAGTTGGTGCGCCTCCAGGTTATGTAGGTTATGATGAAGGAGGACAGCTAACAGAGGTTGTAAGACGTAAGCCATATTCCGTTGTGCTGTTAGATGAAATTGAAAAAGCACATCCAGATACGTTTAATATACTGTTGCAAGTACTAGACGAAGGACGACTTACGGACAATAAAGGCCGTGTAGCAGATTTTAAGAATACTATAATTATCATGACTTCAAACTTAGGAAGTCAGATAATAAATGAGCGTTTTGAAGCAACAAAAGATCTTGAGACTGCCATAGAAGGTGCCAAAGTTGATGTATTGGCATTGCTAAAACAAAGTGTGCGTCCGGAGTTTTTAAACCGTATAGACGATATTGTGATGTTTACACCATTAAGTGAAGCAGATATACATGAAATTGTTAATCTTCAGCTTAAAAATATCGTAAGGATGATAGGTCATCAAGGCATTACATTTGATGCCACACCAGAGGCCATACAATATTTGGCAACTAAAGGTTATAATCCAGAATATGGCGCAAGACCAGTAAAACGAGTGATTCAAAAAGAAGTACTTAACTCATTAAGTAAAGAAATTCTATCTGGTAAAATAACAACTGATAGTATCATTTTACTAGATGAATTTGATGGACAGCTCGTTTTTAGAAATCAAGGCGACTTGGTTATTGAAGAAATTTAATTAAAGCTGTAACAGAATTGCAATTGTGCAGTCTTTAATGTAATTGGTTGGTTATTAAAACGGCATTTATTTTCATATTGAAAATGGTGCCGTTTTTTCGTCTTAATACTTCTGATCTAACGAAATTAAGAAAGTTGAGAAGTTTAACGTATTCTAATTCAATAATATAGACTTCTCAGCGTTTAAACAAAAGCGTATTTTACGGTCCGAAAATTAGACCAATTATGGAATTCTCATAAAATCAGGCATTTACGTTCAAAATTGCTAAAATTTATACCGTTAATCGAAAAAATTATGAGAATTCCTCGATAAAATGCTATTTTTGTCGATAACCTACTTAAAGTCTTATGGAACTAAACAAATATATAGATCATACCCTTCTCAAACAATCTGCAACTGAAGCGGAAATTATTCAATTATGTGATGAAGCCAAAAAATATGGCTTTTACTCAGTTTGTGTAAACGGTGCATTTGTACCTATTGCACATCAACTGCTAAAAGGAACTGATGTACAAGTATGTACTGTGGTTGGTTTTCCATTAGGAGCCACTTCAACAGAAGCCAAAGTATTTGAGGCCAAGTATGCTGTAGAACAAGGTGCCACTGAGATAGATATGGTGATGAATCTTGGCTATTTGAAGAGCAAAAACTACGTTGGTGTACTAAGAGACATCAGTAAAGTAAAGCAAGCCATAGGACGCATACCACTCAAAGTCATTATTGAAATAAGTGAATTGTCTAAAAATGAAATTATAAAAGCTAGCGAAATCTGTATTGATGGCAAAGCTGATTTTGTAAAAACTTCTACAGGATTTTCGTCCAATGGTGCCACATTTACAGCTGTAAAAATTATAAAGAAGACCATAAAGGACCGTATTAAAATAAAAGCTTCTGGTGGAATTAGAGATGCGGAGACCGCACTTAGATTTATTGATATGGGAGCTGACAGAATCGGAGCGTCATCTGGCGTTGCTATGATGACTGATAAAATATCTACCACGACCTATTAAGTTATTTGTTGTTTTTATACCTTTACCCTATGAGCGTTCATATAGGTGCAAAAAAAGGTGACATTGCCGAAACTATCTTATTACCAGGAGATCCATTAAGAGCTAAATGGATTGCTGAAACTTTTCTAGAAAATCCTGTTTGCTTTAACAAAATACGTGGTATGCTCGGCTATACTGGCACCTATAAAGGTAAAAAAGTATCTACCATGGGTACAGGCATGGGTGTGCCTAGTATATCTATTTATGCCAATGAATTAATTACCGAATTTGGTGTAAAGAATTTAATACGTGTGGGTAGCGCAGGTTCTTACCAAAAACATGTAAAGATTAGAGACGTTGTATTGGCTATGGCCGCTTCATCAACATCTGGTGTAAATGAATTGCGCTTTGGCGGTGCCGATTATGCACCTACCGCAGATTTTGAATTATTTATTAAGGCCGTTAATAGTGCTAAGTCCAAGAACATTCCGATAAAGGCTGGTAATGTATTGTCATCAGACGAATTTTATGAAGACAATTCAGAGGCTTATAAAAAGTGGTCTAAATTTGGTGTTCTTTGCGTTGAGATGGAAGCAGCTGGTCTCTATACTGTTGCAGCAAAACATAATGTTAGCGCACTATCTATCTTAACCATATCTGATTCGTTAGTTACAAAAGAGCGCATTACTAGTAAAGATCGTGAAACCACGTTTAGATCAATGATGGAAATAGCATTAGAACTAGCATAGAGCTATGATAACGTTATCTGAAAACACCAAACTTATCCCAATAGGTCATAATGATCATCAAAAATTGGTTGACTTAGTAAAGCGAATTTATCCTCCAGCCTACAAACACATGTGGCAGAATGAAGATTTCAGTTGGTATTTCGATAAATTCTTCAGCCAAGAGAATTTTGAAAACGAATTAAGTGATAAAAACTCTGAGTATTACTTCATTTACTACGACAATAAATTATGTGGTATATTTAAACTGATAAATAAAAAGCAGCGCGGTGATCTATTTGGACTTTATATTCATAGAATTTATTTAGGAGAAGAAGCTCAGGGCAAAGGCGTAGCACAAATGATTATGCTTTGGGCTGAAACTAAGGCATTAAACTCGTCGCAAAAATTAATATGGTTAGATGCTATGGATACCCAACAACAAGCCATTAAATTTTATCAAAAATTGAATTACAAACAAGTAGGTACAAGACGTCTTGATTTTAATCGATTACACGAAAACTATAAAGGAATGATTGTGTATGCCAAGACCATAAACTAAGAACGAGAAACAAATCTTATGAAACATCTATTTTTAATTTGTATTACAGCAATAATGTTAGCACCATTGGTTGTGCAAGCTCAAGAATCTAAAGATGAAGTCACAACTTACTACTTAATTAGGCATGCCGAAAAAGATAGAAGCGATAAAACCAACCGAAATCCACATCTCAACAAGAAAGGATTGAAACGTGCTAAAAAATGGTCTGAGGTGTTTACAAATATAGATTTTGATTTGATCTACTCAACAGATTATCACAGAACACGAGAAACTGCAATGCCTACTGTTCAGGCCAATAAAATTTCATTAGATCTCTATGATCCAAGATCAATCAATTACGAGGACTTCTTAAGCGATACTCAAGGTAAAACAGTATTAATAGTAGGTCATAGTAACACAACACCTCTATTTACTAACAAGCTCCTTGGTGATGACAAGTATGATCAAATTGATGACAATAACAATGCTAATTTATATATCGTAACAATTATATACGACACAAAAACTTCAACATTACTCGTTATAGACTGACCCAACCATAACGTTAGTTAATTCTATTTTTGACACTTGTTCTAACTGATCCTGTTCAAAGGCAACAGCCAAATCAGTCAATGAATTGGTGTCATCTTTTGGTTTAAAATTGTAATAATCAACAAATCTAACGGAATTAACATACCGTTCGTTAAAGGCTTGCCTGAAGCGTAAGCCTATATCATCGTCCTCATTGTACGAATAGGCTAAATAATTCAATTTAAAACTCTCTATTTCAAACCAGTAAATAAAGATATCTTCATAATCTTCACCACCGCCTTCTGGTTTAAATGTTACTTTAATTTTATAATGCTCCTCGCCTTCTATTAATTCTTTTCCCACGTATTCTTTAAGTACTGCCTCATCGTTTAATCCATAAGGCAAAACAGAAAAATAATGCACTGAATTCACTGAACTTTTATACAAAGGAGATAAAGAATCACTTAATGATAATTCTTTATTATTTATAAATCGCCTAAAGGAATTATTGTCTAAAACATCTTCAATTGAGCCTAATGAATCTTCGAACTTACGAGTTAATTTAAATTGGCCTTTTTGTCTTTTGGCCAAATATGATTTATCCCTGAAATTAAATCTGATAACAGATGTATCTATAACTGAACCTCCAGACACTTTAATTGCCTCATTTACAATATCATTAGCAGAAAGATGCATTTCAGTATTCGATTTCTTGCATCCAAAAAATGACACGTACAAACTAATTTGAAGTACTATTACTGGGTTTATTTTCATAATTAACTAAATGACATTAAAAGGTATCTCGTTTAAAAATAGGTAATATTTCAATACCTTTGCTAACCATGCAAAAAACGGTAAACATATTAAATAGAAAGGCGAAATTTCAGTATGAAATTTTAGACAAATATACAGCCGGAATTGTGCTTTCAGGAACTGAAATTAAGTCTATTAGAGCAAGTAAGGCGTCTATCACTGAAAGTTTTTGCGAATTCAATGATAAAGGCGAACTCTTTGTAATTAATATGACTATAGAAGAATATGCCTTTGGTAATTATTACAACCATAAACCAAAAGCAGATCGCAAATTATTGTTGAATAAAAAAGAGCTTAAAAAACTTAAAAAAGAAATGGATATAAAAGGTAATGCCATAATACCTTTAAAGTTATTCATTAATGAAAGAGGCCTTGCCAAACTAGTAATAGCACTCGCAAAAGGAAAAAAACTCTACGATAAGCGCCAAACCATACGAGATAGAGATAACAAACGTACACTAGATAGAATTAAGAAAAGTTTTTAATCTTCGTAACTTTTTAAGCGTATTTTGGACCTATTAATCATATTTGTACGCTTTGTTAAAAATTAAGAATCATCCATTTAACCTAAAACATCCGTTTTGTTTACTTATTTTATTACTGATCGGTTATCAGGGAATATCTCAGATCAAAGGGGTAGTTTCCGATACAAATAATAATCCTCTACCTTTTGTCAACGTTTACATAGAAAACACCTATAAAGGCACAACTACAAATGATGATGGTGTTTACGAACTCTCTATAAACAAGCCTGGATCGTATACAGTTATCTTTCAATATCTTGGTTATAAAACTCTTAAACGTACACATGAGATTAATGAATTTCCGTTTTCTCACAATGTTGTTTTAGAAGAAGAATCCATATCGTTAGGCGAGGTTATTGTTAATGCAGAAGACAACCCAGCTAATACTATTATACGTCAGGCAATAGCTGTAAGGAAGGAGAATTTAGAAAAAATAAATAATTATAAAGCAGATTTCTATTCTCGTGGATTAATCCGAATAAAGGACGCACCTGAAAAAATATTGGGTCAGGAACTTGGTGATTTAGGTGGTGGATTAGATTCTACACGAAGTGGTATTATTTATTTGTCTGAAACCATCTCAAAAATTGAATTCTTATTTCCAGATAATTTAAAAGAACGCATTACCGCATCAAAAGTAAGCGGTAATGATAATGGCTTCAGTTTTAACAACGCCATTGATGTAAACTACAATTTATATAATAAAACTATTGAGTTAGGCAATGAAATCATTTCACCTATTGCTAACAATGCTTTTAACTACTATAAATACCAATTAGAAGGTGTGTTTTTTGATGACAGAGGTAATCTCATCAACAAAATTAAAGTAACACCAAAACGACCTAACGATCCTGTATTTAACGGAACTATTTATATCGTTGAAGATCAATGGACATTTTATGCTATTGAACTTGAAATTACAGGTATACAAGCCAAAATTCCAGCAGCGGATATTATTGGGCTTAATCAAAACTTTTCATATTCCGAACGCGATAACTTATGGGTACTCATCTCCCAAAGTATAGATTTTGAGTATGGCATTTTTGGTATTAAAGGCGACGGTAGATTTACTGCGGTCTACAGTAATTATGAATTCAATTTACCCGTGGCAAAAAACAATTTTGGAAGGGAGTTAGTATCATTTGCCGAAGAAGCTAATAAAAAAGACTCCTTATTTTGGAAATCGATAAGACCAGTACCATTAACAACCGAAGAAATAAACGACTATGTAAAAAAAGATAGCATTCAGCTAGTGCGAAAATCTAAACCCTATTTAGACTCTGTAGATAGTGCTAACAATAGATTTAAATTGGGTAATCTATTAAATGGATATACCTATCAAAATTCGCATAAAGACATTAAGCTAGGTTACGAATTACCACTAAGCAATATTCAATTTAATACAGTTCAAGGTTATCATGGCAACTTAAATTTGTTCTTTCAAAAAAACTACGATCAATTTAGACGCTATCTCTATGCGGATGTTGATATAAATTACGGTTTTTCTGATGATCGATTGAGGCCAAAAGCTGCAATTACCTATAAGTTTAATAATATTTCACGGCCCTTTTTAACGCTAGCTGCAGGGGTTGAAGCACAACAATTTAATACAAGCATTCCTATAACACCATTTTCAAATACCATTAGCTCCTTATTTTTTGAAGATAATTATATGAAGCTCTTTGAAAATCGATATGTGCAATTGCGGTACTCACAAGAATGGTTTAATGGCTTTAGATTTTTCACAAATTTAAGCTATGAAAAGCGCCTGCCATTGTTCAATTCTACAGATCAGGTTTTTATAAACAATGAGAATGATATATACACCAGTAACAACCCTCTAGATCCACTTGGGTTTAATACGGCATCATTCGTACAACACACTATCTTAAAACTTTATATCTCAACAACTATTAACTTTGGTCAACGCTATCTAAGTTATCCTGATAGTAAATTTAATATTGGCACAGACAAATACCCAACCTTGAGTATTGGTTACGAAAAAGGGTTTGCGTCAACCATTGAAGATTACAACTTTGATCAGCTAAAACTCAGAGTATTTCAATCATTTAATATTGCGAACAAAGGTCGATTAAACTACAATATAAGACTTGGTAAATTTTTAAACGGAGATAATATTGCCTTTATGGATTATCAACATTTTAATGGAAATGAGGTACATGTAAGTCGGCGAGGTAATTATACCGATGTCTTTAATAACCTTGAATACTACAGATTAAGTACTAATGACTCGTATCTAGAAGCACACATAGAGCATGACTTCAATGGCTATATTCTGGGTAAGATTCCGTTACTTAATAAACTAAATTTTAATTTAATTGTAGGCACACATGCCTTATCTTTACCAAATAACAAGCCATATCAGGAGTATACCATTGGACTAGACAACATAGGCTGGGGAAAATTTAGATTCTTACGTTTTGACTATGTTAGATCTTACCAAGGCGGATTTTTAAATGATACTGTTGTTTTTGGTTTAAGATTTTTTAATTAACGTATCATGAAAACGTTTGTATTACTTGTTTGCCTTTCATTCAGCACACTGTTATTTTCTCAAGAAGAAAACGCAGATTACACGTCTAATACTATGACTATCGATAGTACCTTAGAAACTCTCTACGGAGTTATTTCTGGAGAAAAAGGTGAAGAACGGAATTGGGACTTGTTTAAGCATCTATTTTACAAGGATGCTAAACTAATACCAACAGGAAAAAACCAGGAAGGCTCAGTTATGGCGCGATATATGACGCCAGATGACTATATCAATAGTTCAGGCAAATGGTTGGTAGATAACGGTTTTTATGAGATAGAGATCAATCGTGTTACACAAACTTTTGGCCATATATCTCACGTTTTCAGCACTTATGAATCTTTCAGAAGTAAAAATGACAGTACGCCATTTATGAGAGGCATCAACAGCATACAAATGCTGAATGATGGTGACCGATGGTGGATTATTAATATCTACTGGATGCAAGAATCAGATGCTAACCATATACCTTCAGCATACCTTCCAGATTAAAGCAATTAAGATGTATTTAAGTTTTGTCCTCTAATAGTGGAACAAATCTAAAGTCACCATACTCGTGACGTTCAAATTCCTTTTCGCCCTTACGTACATAAAGTGTCATTGTTTGTACATCTTCACCAACAGGAATAACCAATCTGCCACCTATTGCTAACTGGCTCAAAAGCGGTTTTGGTACAAACGGTGCACCAGCCGTAACAATGATGCCATCAAAAGGTGCTTCTTCTGGCAATCCTTTATATCCATCGCCAAATATTAATTTTTTAGCCCTATACCCTATTTTAGGTAAGAATTTTGACGTTTTTTTAAATAGTTCTTGTTGGCGTTCAATGCTGTAAACTTTAGCGCCTAACTCAATCAAAACTGCAGCTTGGTATCCACTACCTGTACCTATTTCCATGATTTTATCGCCAGGTTTAATTTGCAATAATTCGGTCTGAAACGCAACCGTATAAGGTTGAGAAATGGTTTGGTCCGCAGCTATAGGAAACGCTTTGTCTTGATAAGCGTGGTCTAAAAACCCCGAATCCATAAATAAATGACGTGGAATCTTTCCTATGGCATCTAAAACTCTAGAGTCGGTTATGCCTTTATTAGTAATTGTTTCTACTAGTTTTTGTCGTAAACCCTTGTGTTTAAATGTATCTTTCAATCCCTAATAACTTTTGCCTTTAAAAATACTCTAAAGCCAAGTCTTATCAAATGGTTTTTTATAATTTCTTTGTCAAAATTCTAAACCAAATCCTCTATTTTTGTTAAAAACTAAAAAACATGCTAAAGGCAGGTGTTCTTGGTGCTGGTCACCTAGGGAAAATTCATCTTAGACTACTTAACCAATCTAACGAATATGAGCTAGTTGGTTTTTACGATGCAAATGAAGACAATGCAAAAAAAGTTGTTGAAGAGTATGGTTACACATATTACAATTCTATTGATGATCTGATAGATGCTGTGGATGTTGTAGATATTGTTACACCAACTTTATCGCACTACGATTGTGCTAAAAAAGCCATTTCAAAAGGCAAGCATATTTTTATTGAAAAGCCTATTACCAATACTGTTGAAGAGGCAGAGACTATAAGAACTTTGGTTGCTGAACACAATGTAAAAGGACAAGTAGGACATGTGGAGCGTTTTAATCCGGCGTTTATAGCGGTTAAAGATCAAATTAAAAACCCCATGTTTATAGAAACGCATCGATTGGCAGAATTTAATCCAAGAGGTACAGACGTCCCTGTGGTTTTAGATCTCATGATACATGATATTGATATTATTTTAAGCGTTGTTAATTCTCCTGTAAAACATATCTCGGCCAGTGGTGTATCTGTGGTGAGTGAAACGCCAGACATTGCTAATGCAAGGATAGAGTTTAAAAATGGATGCGTAGCCAATTTAACAGCGAGTAGAATTTCATTAAAGAATATGCGTAAAACCAGATTCTTTCAAAAAGATGCCTACATCTCTGTTGATTTCTTAGAAAAGAAATGTGAAGTTGTAAAAATGAAGGACGCTCCAAAACAACCAGGTGACTTTGACATGATTCTTCAAAATGCAGAGGGTATAAAAAAACAAATCTATTTTGATAACCCAGAGATACAAGCTAACAACGCTATTTTAGATGAGTTAGAATCTTTTGCTAACGCAATAAATACAAATACAAAACCGGTTGTTACGCTACACGATGGCACAGAAGCACTACGTGT
>JABDIQ010000008.1 GCA_013003655.1 Winogradskyella sp.
TATCAAAGGCTAAACCCAATCAATATGGTGATATAGGTAAATTAATGGTTAATGTATATTCACAACTCAAGGGGTTTCCAAGTCCTAATGAACAACCTAAATATTACCAAATGCTGGCGAATATTGGTAACTACTGTGAGAATCAAAATGTTGAATTAATCATCGCTTTATCCCACGATAATGAAATAGCTGGTGGTGTTGTATATATAGATGATATGTCTAATTATGGATCTGGTGGTACTGCTACCACAGAAAAAAATGCCTCAGGATTTAGACTACTTGCAGTTGATGCTCAACACAGAGGTCGTGGTATTGGTAAACTTCTAATAAATAAATGCATTGAGAAAGCCATAAGGAATAAGCACGAACAAGTGATTATTCATAGTACAAAAGCAATGACAACAGCATGGTCCATGTATGAAAAACTAGGTTTTAAAAGATCTCAAGACCTCGATTTTATGCAAGATCAGTTACCTGTTTATGGTTTTAGATTAAACTTAAAAAGTTAAAAATGAAAAATCTCATTAAATTTATTTGTTTGGTTGTAATGATGCAGTCTTGTATCTCGCAAACAAAAACCAAAGAAACCATTAGACAAGTAGGAGGTCCTTGTGAGGGCTGCGAAGCACTTCTTGAATACGGTGATAAATCCTTAAAAAATACGGATACGGTATTGGGGTTTAGTGACAATACGCCACAATTAAAACTAACAGGTACAGTGTATCATAACGATGGCAAAACACCTGCTGAGGATATTATTATTTATGCCTACCAAACCAATAGAGCAGGAATTTATACACCTTCTAAAAACGCTAGCGGATGGGAGCGTAGACATGGTAAGCATAGAACTTGGCTAAGAACCGATAAAGACGGTAAGTATACCATTTTCACCTTTAGACCAGGTTCTTATCCTAATCGGTTAGAACCAG
Organism: Winogradskyella sp.; assembly: GCA_013003655.1. GTDB lineage: Bacteria > Bacteroidota > Bacteroidia > Flavobacteriales > Flavobacteriaceae > JABDIQ01. The sequence continues at coordinate 930 of JABDIQ010000008.1, forward strand.
AACATATTCATATTACAGTAAAAGAGCCAAATACTAATGCCTACTACATTGATGACTTTGTTTTTGATGATGACCCTTTATTAACACCACAACGACGACAACAATTAAGAAACAGATGTGGTTCTGGCATATCTAAACCTCAATTGAAAGACGGAATTCTTACAACAGAAAGAGATCTTATACTAGGCTTAAATATTCCTGATTATGAGTGATAATTTTCGGTAGAACGAAGCTATTTCATTAAGTTTGAAATAAAGTTACTTAAGTTTAATGCCGCAAACTACAATCATCTCCTTTTTTAAATATGAAGGCCTCAAGAATAAATGGCAGGCCCTGGGTAGGCAAGGTAGGCCTCCGCTTTTAAATAAAGACATTGAAGGACTAACATTTTGGAAAGGTTTAGGCAGTGGTAGTGGCAATGGCTTCTCTATTTGGCCCGACTTTTCAACCTTCGGTTTACTAACAGTATTTGAATCTGAATCTACTGCAGAGCAGTTTATAAATTCTGAAACACTTACAGCATACACGGAAACTGCAAAGTATTACAGTCATATATTGATGCACAACGTACATGCTCATGGAAAGTGGAGTAAGCAAGAACCATTTATGGCATCCTCCAAATTAGATCCAAACAAGCCTATTGCAGTTATTACAAGAGCCACCATAAAACCCAAGCTTGCTCATAAATTTTGGTATAATGTACCATCTGTATCTAAGTCTATGGACAACCATAAAGGTCTGATATATTCTAAAGGCATAGGCGAATGGCCCATTTTGATGCAAGCTACATTTTCACTTTGGGAGTCAAGCGAACACATGATGGCATATGCTTATAAAAATCCGAAGCATGCCGAAATGGTTAAAAAAACAAGGGAGTTGGGTTGGTATAAAGAAGAGCTATTCTCAAGGTTTCATCCTTATGAGGCTAAAGGTAACTTAATAGATTATACTGTTTGATTTATTAATCTATAACATCTGCATAAAGATCAAAATCTTCAGCTTCAATAACTTTTACTTTTGCGAATTCACCAGTTTTGAGATACGTTTTGGTGGCATCAATTAAAACTTCGTTATCAACATCGGGCGAATCGTACTCGGTACGTCCTATAAAATAATTACCCTCTTTACGGTCTATAACCACCTTAAATTCCTGACCAATTTTAGCTTGATTCAGTTCCCAAGATATTTGAGATTGCAATTCCATGATCTCATTAGCACGTTCAATTTTTACATCCTCTGGCACATCATCCTCTAGATTATAGGCATGGGTGTTTTCTTCATGAGAATAGGTAAAACAACCCAATCGTTCAAAGCGCATGTCTTTAACCCATTCTTTTAAGGTTTGAAAATCGTCTTCGGTTTCACCAGGATAGCCAACTATAAGCGTAGTTCTAATAGCCATGGCTGGCACCTTTTCTCTAAATTCCTTTAGCAGTTTTGTGGTTTTAGCTTTTGTTGTACCACGACGCATACTCTTAAGAATAGAATCGCTAATATGTTGCAGTGGAATATCTAGATAATTACAGATTTTCGGTTCACGCTGCATTACATCCAATACATCCATAGGAAATCCTGTTGGAAATGCATAGTGTAATCGTATCCATTCAATTCCTTCAACCTTCACTAAATGCTCTAGTAATTCAGCTAAATTTCTTTTTTTATAAAGATCTAACCCATAATAGGTAAGGTCTTGTGCAATAAGGATTAGTTCCTTAACACCATTGGCCGCCAGCTTTTGGGCCTCCACAACAATTTCTTCTATTGGTGTGGATCTATGTTTGCCACGCATTAATGGTATGGCACAGAAACTACAGGGTCTGTCGCAACCCTCTGCTATTTTTAAATATGCATAATTCTTAGGCGTAGTTGTAAGTCGCTCTCCTATTAATTCGTGCTTATAATCTGCTCCTAAAGCTTTAAGTAATGCTGGTAATTCGGTAGTACCAAAATACTGGTCTACATTAGGAATTTCTTTTTGCAGATCTGGCTTATAACGCTCACTGAGACAGCCGGTAACAAATACCTTATCTACTGCACCTTCCTCCTTCTTCTGCATATACTCTAAAATAGTATTTACACTTTCTTCCTTAGCATTGTTAATAAACCCACAGGTGTTGATTACCACAATATTTCCTTCTTGTTCATGTACAACATCCTTACCACTAGCCTTTAATTGGCCCATGAGCACTTCGCTATCGTAAACATTTTTACTACAGCCAAGGGTAACGACGTTGATCTTATTCTTCTTTAGGGTTTTAGTCCTCATACCAAAAATTAAGTGCGCAAAGATACAACCTTAATAAATTAGTCTCGTATATATTAGTTATAGTTTTTAGGAGGTATACGCTCTTTTGATGCTTGCTCGTATGCATAAGCCCATTCTAGCAATTGCTTTTCTCCCAAGCGTGATGTGATTATTGTAAGTCCTCTAGGTTTTCCTTCTTCTGTATAACCCATTGGAACTGTTATTGCAGGATATTCTGCAACTGCGGCAAAACCAGCATGGTAATTATTAATTGATAAAAAGCCATCTAAATTTAAGGTCTTCATCGGTTTATCAAAAAACTGCTTACCGTTGCTATGTAAAGTATCCTTTATGCGCTCTAGAAATTGTGCATCGCCAGTATCTGCCACAATACCGATTAGTAATTCCTGTCCGTAAGGCATACGTAGTAACGAATCTTGTAAATTAAAGTTAACGATATCCTCAACATTTTTAATCTCAACCTTGTCTGATGCATAATTCTCTATATACTTAGGAAGATCTTTTTTCATATCTAAATTGAGAAGTCTTAAAAAATTAGAAAGTTTCAAATCTTCTTCTGTGACATCCACCAATTCAGCACCTTGCGCTTTTAATACGTCTAATGCCCTTAGAAAAAGAGTGTCTTGTAAAAAACGATCGCGTTGAGGCACTCCAAATCGTTTTCCTTTTAACGAGACATTATTGAGGTCCTTGTGATAAAAACCGCTTTGCCATAAGGCGTAGATGGATTTAGGGTCTGAAGTATCCTCACCAAAAATGGCATCTAACACTATAGCATTGTCTATAACATTACGAGTAATGGGTCCTGCTGTATCGAGCGTTGAGGAAATTGGTACTATTCCAGAACGGCTTACTAAACCAATAGTTGGTTTTAAGCCCACTACAGAATTCTGACTTGCAGGTGACAAAATAGAACCTGACGTCTCACTTCCAATCGTCGCGGCTGCAAAGTTGGCTGCCGCCGCCACACCACTACCTGAACTAGAGCCACCTGTATCAAATTTTCGCCTACCGTAGGGATTTAATGTTTGTCCACCAACTGCACTGTAACCGCTTGGACATCCTTCGCAAAAATAATAGGCCCACTCACTGAGATTGGCTTTCCCTAAAATAAGTGCACCGTTTTCTTTTAATTTAGTAACTATAAAAGCATCATCAGTTTGGTTTTCCATTAAGGCAACGGCGCCTGCTGTCGTGACCATATTGGCAGCATTGATATTATCCTTTAAAAGAATTGGCATCCCAAAAATAGGATGCTTCAGTTTTTTATTTAAAAATTCCCTGTCCTTTTGTTTTGCTTCTTCAATGAGGTTTGGGTTAATGAAAATTACAGCATTTAGTGATAGGTCATTCTCACGATCATATTTGCGAATACGGTACAAGTAAAATTTAGTGAGTTGCTCATAATTGAATTTTCCGTCACTTATTTGCTTTTGCATACTCGGAATATCTTGTTCTATTATAAGAGGCTTCAAACGGTTGTAATCTACTTCTGAAAAGTCTGCCATTTGTGCATTGATATCTTTCCAAATAAAGTCATTGGTGATATGCTTAGAATCCAGAACAAGAAACTCTCTGAAGTCATCAGATGAACTTGTTGTTTCATTTGTTTCAGTTTGAGTTGATTCAGTTTTAGTTTCTGAATCTTTACACTGAAAAACCAGCATTAAAGCTAGTAGGAGGAGATATTTTTGCATGATTAGTATTTTGTTTAAAAATACTAATTAATCTATTTAAAGAAGGAATCTACAAATTCATATTTATTAAATACCTGAAGGTCTTCCATAGTCTCACCAACACCAATATATTTTACGGGAATTTGAAACTGATCACTAATACCTATGACCACACCACCTTTGGCCGTACCATCTAATTTGGTTACTGCAAGAGATGTAACTTCGGTAGCAGCTGTAAACTGTTTTGCCTGCTCAAAGGCATTTTGTCCAGTAGATCCGTCAAGTACTAACAGTACATCATGAGGTGCGTTTTCTACCACTTTTTGCATTACACGCTTCACTTTGGTCAGCTCGTTCATTAGATTCACCTTATTGTGCAGGCGGCCTGCTGTATCAATGATCACGACATCCGCATTTGTTGTGACCGCACTTTGAAGCGTATCAAAAGCAACGGAAGCTGGATCACTACCCATTTTTTGCTTAATGATTGGCACATCCACTCTATCGGCCCAAACTTGAAGTTGATCTATAGCTGCCGCTCTAAAAGTATCTGCTGCACCTAAAACAACGTTTAGTCCTTGTTTTTTAAACTGGTAAGCTAACTTTCCAATGGTTGTAGTTTTACCAACACCATTAACACCAACAACCATTATCACGTATGGTCTTTGACCTTCTGGGATATTAAATTCAGTGGCCTCACCTGAATTTGTTTCAGAAAGCAACGCCGCAATTTCTTCTCTTAATATTTCATTAAGCTCAGACGTACCTAAATACTTATCCTTAGCTATTCTTTCTTCAATGCGTTCAATGACTTTAAGTGTAGTATTTACACCTACATCACTGGTTACTAGTACTTCTTCTAAATTGTCTAATACGTCATCATCGACTTTTGATTTACCAGCAACCGCTTTATTAAGTTTGGTAAAGAATGATGTTTTAGTTTTTTCTAACCCTTTATCTAGCGATTCCTTTTTTTCAGAAGAAAATATGTTTTTAAAAAAGCTCATGTTCTTTGTTTGGAAGTAGTAAGCAAAAGTCTTGCCTAATTAATTTACTGAAACTCTGTCATGCGACGTTTCAAATATAGCCATAAAAAAACTGCTTCCAAATGAAAGCAGTTTAACTTAACCTTGTTTCAAAAATTCTATTTTTTATTCAAGAAATCGTTTACAAATTCTGGTGCCATTACAGATTCTACGAACATGTAAGCTCCAGATTTTGGAGATTTAACCATTTTTATAGCTTTTGTTAAACGTTTTGATCCTGTTTGTAAGGATGCTACTGATTTCTTTGCCATGCCTTTATAAGTTATTTGACATTTTCAACGTTGTGAAAATCCCTAATTATTATTTTATTTCTTTATGAACTGTCATACGCTTAAGGATAGGATTGAATTTTTTGATTTCCATTCTATCTGGCGTATTCTTTTTATTCTTTGTTGTAATGTATCTAGAAGTTCCTGGCATACCAGACTCTTTGTGTTCTGTGCACTCTAAGATGACTTGTATTCTATTTCCTTTTTTTGCCATTGCTTTTGACTTTAGCGGTTATCGCTATTATTTGTAAAAACCTTTTGCTCTAGCTTCTTTTAATGCAGCTGAGATTCCTATTTTATTGATTGTTTTTAAAGTAGAAGTTGCCACTTTTAAGGTAACCCACTTATCCTCTTCAGGTATGTAAAAACGCTTTTTAATTAAATTAGCACCAAACTTGCGTTTTGTCTTGTTCATAGCATGAGAAACGTTGTTTCCAACCATTGCTTTTTTCCCAGTAAGTTCACAAACTCTTGACATCTTATTCTAACTTTAAGTCTATTAATTTAAAACAGGCTGCAAATTTAGTAAATCTTTGGGATACAGCAAACTTAAAAGTTTACTTTTTTAAAATTTCTTTCTGAAGCATTTCAAAGGCTTTATTGGTAGCCTTTGCAATCACTTTGCCTCTATGATTACCAAAATGAAAGGTTTCTGCATAAACCTTTGCTTTGGTTGCAATAGCTATACAAACTGTGCCTACCTCAGCATCTGAGTCGCCTTTATCAGGACCGGCATTACCTGTGGTGCTTATAGCATAATCTACATTGAACAATTTTAAGGCGTTTGATGCCATTGCACATGCTACTTCTTCACTCACTACAGAGTACTTTTTAATAAGCTCTGGATCAACATTTAAAATGGTCTCCTTGGTTTCAGTTGCATAACTGACCAGGCTACCTTTAAAATACTTTGATGATCCAGCCACAGAAGTAATAGATTGTGCAATTTGTCCGCCTGTGCAGCTTTCAGCAGTGGCCAATGTCTTTCCTAAATGCTGTAATTGTAGCCCAATGATGGCTTCTAGAGAGTCGTCTTCTTCATAGCCGACAAAAATATCTTCAATTTGAGGTAAGAGCAGTTCTATTTGCCGTTGCATCTCGTCTTCTATCTGAATCCTTTCCATTCCTTTAGCAGATAGACGCAACCTTACACGTCCTAAATTTGGTAGATATGCCAATTTAATGTAATCTGGTAATTGATCTTCCCATGCTTCGATTCTATTGGCAATAGCGCTCTCACCTAGTCCATAGGTTAATAGTGTTTTATGCCGTATAAACGGGAAATGGTACTTCTCCCTTAGTTTTGGAATCACCTCATTCGTCATAAGTGACTTCATTTCATACGGAACACCTGGTAATGAAATAAACACTTTACCGTTCGTAGACATCCACATGCCTGGAGCAGTCCCGTATTTATTCATTAATACTTCAGCTTTTGATGGCACCAAAGCTTGCTGACGATTTATATCTGAAATTGGCGTATTTATATACTTAGCGAAAAGCATTTCTACATGTTGTAGTACTGCTTCATTTTCAACTAAATGATCGTTAAAATATTGGCAAATTGTATGTTTGGTAATATCGTCCTTAGTCGGTCCTAGTCCGCCTGTAATAATAATGATATCTGCATTGTGCTCAGCCTCTTTTAAGGCTTTGAGTATATGTTCCTTATCGTCCTGCACTGAAGTGATCTGATAAATAGAAACGCCTATTTTATTAAGTTGTTTAGCGATGAATGCAGAATTGGTATCAACAATCTGTCCAATGAGAATCTCATCACCTATGGTAATTATCTCTGCGAACATTATTTGTTAAAATCTGCACGCATTTCTTCAGTGGCATTGGCCACAGCGGTTAATACGATTTCAAGTTGCTCGGATACGTCTTTATCCGTTTGTTCAAACTTTCCCCAGTCTTGCACTTCAATTAGTTTGTCTAGTACGCCCAACTCAAAAAGATCTACAGTTGGCTTCATCTTATGTGCAGCTTGATACGCTTCTTCATAATCTTCTTCAGCAACTGCATTTTTTAAGCGTTCTGCATCTTCTGGAACTTCCTCTAAGAAAGCATCAGCCAATGCTGCTATAAAATCTGTATCGCCATCAGCCATTTCTCTTACTCGTTCTAATTTGTAGTATGTGCTCATTTATTTAATTTTTATTGAAAACATCTCAGTGTCTTCTATATATCCTGTTAATACGTCATCAGCAATAACCTTACCAACTCCCGCAGGAGTACCAGTAAATATAATATCACCTGTTTTTAAAGTGAAAAATTGAGAGATATAAGCAATGATTTCATCTATTTTCCACAACATTAAGGCTGTATTGCCACGTTGCACAATATCGGCATTTTTTTCTAACCTAAAATCAATAGCGTTGAGATCTTTAAACTTTGATTTTGGCAACCATTTACCAATAACTGCGGCTCCATCAAAACCCTTTGCCTTTTCCCACGGTAATCCTTTATCTTTTAATTGAGATTGAAGATCTCTTGCAGTAAAATCAATTCCTAAGCCAATGTCCTGGTAATATTTGTGTGCAAACTTTTTATCAATATGTTTACCAACTTTAGAAATTTTAACCAAAACTTCTACTTCATGGTGAACATCATTTGAAAACTCCGGAATAAAAAAGGGCTGTTCATATTGTAAAACCGAAGAATCTGGTTTTAAGAAAACCACCGGATCGGTTGGTCTTTCATTCGCTAATTCTTTGATATGATCTGTATAATTTCGACCTATACAAATGAGTTTCATCGTTATTAATCTAACTTATTATTAAACTGTCTTAACTTAATGGCTGTCAATACCTTCTTGGTATATAACGGAAAATCTGCATTTAACAACCATCCAAAATAACCTGGTTCTTGCTCCATAACATCCACCACGCGCTTACCCTTGTGTTTTCCGAATGAAAAACATTCTTCACCTTCTTTATTGAATATTAAAAAGCCTGCGAAATCGGCAAACTTTTTTCGTGAACTGAATTCAGCCAAAAATTTGGTGTCATTCTCTAAAGCATCATATTTGGTGAGCTGTGCTTTTAGTACTTCATAAGTAGCGAGTGTATCTGCTTCGGCACTGTGGGCGTCATCAAGATTCTTATCACAATAAAACTTATAAGCAGCACTAAGAGTGCGTTGTTCCATTTTATGGAAAATCGTCTGCACATCAACAGCCACTCTATTTTTCATATCAAAATCCACCTCGGCACGCAACATTTCCTCAGCAAGAAGCGGAATATCAAATCGGTTAGAATTAAATCCACCTAAATCTGAATCCTTGATCATTGTATTTACTTGTTTGGCAATCTCCTTAAACGTAGGTTTGTCGGCCACATCTGCATCTGATATGCCGTGCACTTTAGTAACTTCTGCAGGAATAGGTATTGTTGGATTTACTAATTGTGTATAGTTTTCTTCTTTACCATCTGGATAAACTTTTAGAATTGAAATTTCAACAATTCTATCTTTTGAAATGTTGATTCCTGTTGTTTCAAGGTCAAAAAAACAGATGGGTTTAGAAAGATTAAGTTGCATGTGCTATTAATTTACTTTTAAATAAAAATGCCTCGAATACGTTCTCAAGGCAATAGTTTGAACGAGATTAAAATTTAAATCTCTCTGTTAGAATCCCAGGCTTCGAGGTAATCTTTTACGGCCTTTACAAATTGACCACCAAGTGCACCGTTGACCACTCTGTGATCGTAAGAATGCGATAAGAACATTCTGTATCTAATTCCTATAAAATCACCTTCTGATGTTTCAATGACTGCCGGAACTTTACGTATAGCTCCTAATGCTAAAATACCAACCTGTGGCTGATTGATAATCGGCGTACCCATGATACTGCCAAAGGTACCTACATTCGTAACGGTATATGTTCCACCTTGTATGTCGTCTGGATTCAATTTGTTAAGTCTTGCACGATTGGCCAGATCATTCACTTTTTTGGTCATACCAATTAAGTTTAATTGATCTGCGTCTTTTATAACCGGTACAATTAAGTTGCCATCTGGAAGTGCAGCCGCCATACCCAAATTAACATGTCTCTTCTTCACAATTTTATCGCCTTGAACCGAGATATTCATCATTGGAAAGTCTCTCAGTGCCTTAGCTACAGCCTCCATAAATATTGGCGTAAAAGTTAAATTCTCACCTTCGCGCTGCTCAAATTCCTTTTTTACTTTGTTCCTCCAATTCCAAATTTTAGTCACGTCTGCCTCTATAAATGATTGTACGTGTGCTGAAGTTTGAACAGAATCAACCATGTGCTTTGCCACTAGTTTACCCATTCTAGTCATTTCTACAATTTCATCATCACCTGTTGCAATTGTTGTTGATGGCTTATCTTTTATTGTTGGCACCTCTGGGCTTGGCGAAGAAGCAACTTGAGGCGCTTCTACTGCAGTTGGTGTTGGTGTTGATTCTACTTTTTTAGGCGAAGAACTTCTAGATTCTAAATACGCCTTGATATCATTTTTAGTGACTCGGCCTTCTTTTCCTGTTCCTGGTATTGCATCAAGTTCGGACTGAGAAATATTTTCTTGCTTAGCGATATTTTTTACTAATGGCGAGTAAAACCGTTCGCCTGTAGAGGTTATTGAAGCCGTTGTTTCCTTTGCTTCAGTAACAGTTTTTGACACTTCTGAAATGACTTCCTGAGGCACAGGCGCAGGTTCTGGCGTAGCAGCAGCCACTGGAGCTGCTACCGCATCGGCTGAAGCAGCCGATTCATCACCTTCTGTTTCAATTATGGCTATGGTTTGACCAACCTGAATAACAGCATCAACTTCAAATAATTTTTCAACCAAAACACCATCAACTTCACTTGGAACTTCACTATCTACCTTATCTGTGGCTATTTCTAAAACAGGCTCATCTGCCTCTATAGTATCACCTACCTCTTTTAACCATGATGTTAATGTCGCTTCTGCAACACTTTCTCCCATTTTAGGTAATTTAAGCTCAAACTTTGCCATATTCTTATTTTGATGGTATCAATTGGACAATCGACTGCAAAATTAATGAAAATTGATGTAAATGATTATTAATTATGGATTTTTTAAAAGGGATATTCTACCTCTTCAGAGGCGATGCTATCGTTGCTAATGAAGCTCACTCTTAAATTTTATATTATGCTCATTAAGTTCTTTTATCAACTCTGAACTGGGATTAATGAGAATAACCTCTTTTGATATTTTCATTAATGGCAAATCATCAATATGATCTGTAATTAATGTATTAATCTCATTAAGGTTTAAAGATTTTAAAAGTTGAGTCACGTTTTCTTTTTTAGCCTCTTTACTATTTTCTACAAATGAAGTAATGCCTTCTTGAGTGTAGGTTGTTGCAACACAATGATTAAATCCATGATTTGTCGCGATTATTGAAGCATAGCAACTTGGAGCTGCGGTAGCCAAAATTTTATGGTGAAAAGTATTTGTCTCTAAATTGTGTAAATTATTATGGTATTTTTTAATAGAACTTGCAAATTTTTGATGATCAATATTGTAATTAGCGGTCCAAGACAATACTCTATATTTCATCTCAGCGTGCGAAACAAAACCTAGTATACGTCTAATAAATAGCATTATGAGCCTTACCGACAACCAAAACCTAATCGTCGATATGCTTTTTATAAAAATAAATTTAAGATAGTGATGAAACGTATTTATTGAATAGAGCGTACCATCTAAATCTACCACGACAACATTTTTATTCATAATCTAGTGACCAAGGAAATCGTATTAAAACATTCTTATAAAGGTAATAATCTGGCTGAACAATTGCTGTATTTATGGTCCAGGTAAGCACTGCAATCTCTATCTGAGCATTAGGAAACATCTGCTGTATTCTGTTTTTGACAACAAACATAGTTTTGCCTGTATCTATGGCATCGTCTATAATTAAAATATGTTGTGGAGTATTGCTTTGGTCTTCAAAAAGATCTAAACGCACGTTTATATTAGTCAGTTTGGCCAAGTCTAAATGCTTTAATCTGCGTTGGCTGTATTTTATTTCAAGCTTTCTTAAGCTATTAGCCATATACGTTGGTAACCGCTTTAAAACAGGTGATAGCTTTGATTTCTGTTTTTTTAATCGGGCTGGAACTTCCAAATGAGCTTTATAATAACTACTACCCGAAAAAAATTTAGCTTCTCTAATAGCATTCATTACGTGGACTCCTCCTTGAGCTATACCAACAACTACATCTGGAGTATTATTAATTGTAGCAGCAAGACTTTGGCATTTTTTTACAAAATCTTGTTGTGATAGCGTTATGACTTTCAAGGTGTTACGATTTTAATGAAGCTTCAAACGGAACTCTGTCCATTATACTTCGTCCTAAAGTAACTTCGTCTGTATATTCTAATTCGTTACCAGCAGCTACACCTCTTGCTATTGTAGATGTTGTGATCTCGTAATCGTTTAACTGTCTGTAGATGTAAAAATTAGTTGTGTCACCTTCCATTGTAGGGCTCATCGCAAAAATGATTTCGTTGACCTCACCATTTTTTACTTTCTCAACCAATGGTGTAATATTGAGGTCGTGAGGACCAATACCATCCATGGGTGAAATTTTTCCGCCCAGAACATGATATATACCCTTAAATGAACTTGTGGCTTCAATAGCCATAACATCTCTTATATCTTCCACAACGCAGATAAGCGCCTTGTTTCGATTAGGATTTAGACATATTTCACAAAGCTCAGCATCGCTTATGTTATTACAAGATGTGCAAAATTTTATATCACTTCTTACTTCCTTGATGGCTTTTGCTAAAGAGTATGAATGTTCCTTTGGTTGGCGCAATAAATGCAAAACCAATCTCAAGGCTGTTCGCTTACCAATACCTGGCAATTGCGACACCTCATTTACTGCATTTTCAAGCAATTTTGAAGAGAATTCCATAATGACGAAGGTACTTATTTTTTAATCACCTTTTTAGTGATCTGACCCAAAGTATTATTAAGCCTTACAAAATATATACCCGAGTTATATGATGATAAATCTATGTTATAACCTATACTTAGTTCTGCATCTTTTTTGTAATGAAGTAACTTACCCGCTGCATCAAAAATACGCACAGTCGTCGGTTCAGAATTTTGATACTTTAAGGTCATGTTGTCGGTTGTTGGATTTGGATAAACCCTAAAGTTAGCAACCTCAAACTCATTAACAGATAAGCTTGCATCATAAAGATCTGATCGCCATAAACCTCTACCATAAGTAGCTGCATATAATTTACCATCGACCAAATTAACTTCCAATTCGTTAATTCTTACATTAGGTAAGCCGTTATTAAAAGGCTGCCAGCTATTAAGCGTAGTATTGTCTAAATAGTAAATGCCGTAGTTCATACCCACATATAATCCATCTTTACCGTTATCGTGCCAAACAATGGCTTGTGCTGAAAAACCAGGTAAATCATAGGTGTACTCTACCCAATTTAATCCGTAGTTGGAACTTACAAACACCTTTTGACCTCCCGAACCTACAATAGCCACTTTAGAAGGTGTTGTAGGATGTACGGCTATATCATTTATTATACTACCTGCTAGATCTAAAGATGACTGAAACCAATTGGCACCACCATCTATAGAACCTAGAAATACACCATTAATAGCCATATACATTATAGTATTATCTGTTGGTGCAATTTTGAGATGATCGATATTTGCTGCAAAATTTTGAGAAATAGAATTCCATGTACTACCACCATCTGCAGATTTATAGACTTCATCAAAAGCGGCATAAATAACATTATCATCTATGGGGTCTTGTAATATCGGTGTTATCCAATTCCAACCAGAAGAACCGCCTTTACCATCAGGCTGCGTAACACTAGTGTAACTAGTTCCGCCATCTGATGACTTATACATAGACCCGAATTGCGAAGTTCCATAAAGTAATTGTGAATTATTTTTGTCCACAAAACCTTCCATTCCGTCTGCACCTAACCAATCTCTCCAATTGCCATCTGCTGCTAAGGTCGAAGTTCCATTATCTTGAGAACCGGCTGTAACAACTACAGGATCTGTTTGGCTAATTCCTAATCGATAAAATTGACGAATACCCAATCCGGCTGTTAGATCTGTATAATAGGTATTACTTACAATTAACGTATTGTCTGCTACAAATAAACCACCATCCGTGCCTACGTATAGCTTATTACCAATAAATTTCATAATATCCACATCGGCATGACAATACCCTATATTCGCTGCAGATGCCCCTCCTGGTGTCCATTGAGATGTAATTGAAAATAGGCTACCACCATCTGTAGACCGCCACGTATTGATACCTGCAATATGAACCTCATCAATATTGGTAGGACTAACGACAATATCCATATCTCTTGGAGCTTGCCCTAAATTGTCATCAGCAGTAGAACTGTAACCAAAATAATTTTTACCAGTATGACTTAACTTGTTAAATAATAAGCCATCGGTTGTTGATTTGTAAAAGCCGTTAAATGTACCATTGCTAGATTCAACAACATAAACTGTAATGGGACTAGCGGGAGAGACACCAATCATTTTAGGACCATTAGAAAAACTACTAAACACTTGCGTAAATGTTAATCCACCGTTGTCTGATCTGTAAAAACCATTTCCCGAAGCATAAACCACATTTGGATCTCCAGGTTTAAATTCGAAGTCATATCCTGTAGTTTCTGATGGCATAATATTTGTCCAAGATTGACCTCCATTAAATGTACTAAACAAGCCTACACCCTGTGCACTGCAGAACATAATATCCGTATTCGTAGGATGAATTAAAATTTTGTTGACAGTACCTCCCTGCGGCAAAGTTGTAAACAAGTTCCAGGTAGCACCAGCATCTATGGATTTAAAAACTATACCACTATAACTTCCCCAATAGTAAGTATTAATATCTATAGGATCTATAGCTAAAGCATATACGTCGATGTTTGATAGATTATCTGTTAAAACCGTCCAAGTTGCTCCTCCATTAGTGGTTTTCCAAACACCACCTGTTTGACTCCCAACAATAATATGATTAGTATCAGTAAGATCAACATCTACTGAGGTTATACGGCCTACGCCTGGATTCCATCCAGAAGTACCATTCCAATAGGTCGGGCCGAGTGATTCCCAATTACCAACTGTTGTTCTAGCTAAAGACCCATCATTAGCGTTGACATTAGCGTTGTAGTTTTGTAATTCGTTAAAATAATACTCTGGTGATTTTGTTTTACCGTTTTCAAACATTTCGCGCTCAGCAAAATATTGCCAGCGTCTAAATGGTTTATAACCAGTTCCACGTTCTCTACCTACAACTTCAAAATAAGATTCTGCTTCTGATACAATTTCAGAAACCGTATAATCTCCATCAGATATCATATCTTGAAATTGTTGAGCAGTAATAGTGCCGAACAGGCAAACCGAGAAAAGGGCAATAAAAAATGTCTTTTTCATATTAATTAGGGAATTGCGCATATTTTTCGTTAAAAATAGTAATTTCCCCACAATTTGAAAATTACTTCGATCAATGACGCCTACCAGTATATTAGTTTTAATTTCATGTTACTTTCTTGTACTTATTATTATCTCTTACTTTACAGGAAAAGAAGATAGTAATGATGCTTTTTTTAAGGCTAACAAATCTGCTCCTTGGTATCTCGTAGCCTTTGGTATGATTGGCGCCTCCTTATCTGGTGTAACTTTTATTTCCGTTCCTGGTGCTGTAGAAGCCAATCAATTTGGATATCTGCAAGTTGTTTTTGGTTATTTCTTTGGATATCTTATAATCGCCTACGTTCTACTACCACTATACTACAGACTCAATCTGGTTTCTATATACACGTATTTAAAGGACAGGTTTGGCCCAACCAGTTATAAAACCGGATCGGTTGCGTTCTTAGTGTCAAGAACGGTTGGTGCGGCTTTCAGGCTTTTTCTAGTAGCTAAAGTGCTTCAGTTATTGGTATTTGATCAGTTTGGCGTTCCTTTTCTAGTCACTGTAATTATAACTATTGGACTCATATGGTTGTATACCTTTAAAGGTGGTATTAAAACCATAATCTTTACAGATACTCTGCAGACCATTTTTATGCTAGTCTCCGTTGTGGTAACCATCGTTTTTTTATCTAATGCTTTGGGTTTAGAAGGTATCAAAGAAATTGTTGACTATACAGAAAGCAGTGCGCTCAGCAAGGTGTTCTTTTTTAGTGACAGTAACGATCCTCAATATTTTTTTAAGAGTTTTTTATCTGGAATATTTATAACTATAACAATGACAGGTCTCGATCAAGATATGATGCAAAAAAATCTGACTTGTAAAAATCTTAAAGACGCTCAAAAAAATATGATCGTATTTAGTGTTATTCTCATTTTTGTGAATATTCTCTTTTTGGTCCTCGGACTAATGTTAACTCAGTATGCTCAGACCAACGGAATTACAGCAAGTAAAGACGATCTTTTTCCAACTATAGCGATGCTACCCGAAATAGGCTTAGCCACCTCTGCCTTTTTTATATTGGGACTAATCGCAGCAGCCTATTCGAGCGCTGATTCTGCATTAACCTCTTTAACAACTTCATTTTGTTACGATATTATTGAAATAGACAAAAAACCACAGACTGCACAAAAACAAATAAGAAAACGCATTCATATACTGTTTAGCTTTATACTTGTTGCGGTAATTATCTTATTTGATATACTGTTTAAAGATGTTTCAGTGATTTGGGAATTGTTTAAAGCAGCTGGTTACACCTATGGACCATTGTTAGGTTTATTCGCTTTTGGTTTATTTACCAAATTTCAGATCAAGGATAAGTTTGTTTGGATATTAGCCATCATCGCGCCTTTAGTGTCTTACGTCATAAATGACTATTCTGAAGTGATGTTCAGCGGTTATAAAATAGGATTTGAAATTCTAATCATCAACGGCATTCTAATGTTTATTGGCCTTCTCTTGATGAGACGAAAAGTTAATACTGATTGGTAGAAAGCATCACCAAATTGCAAGCTACCTCATAATAAATATTTTGGTTTTGAAGGCGCTGAAAGAACTCTGGATTTTCCGTGCCAGGATTAAATATAATACGCTTTGGTTGCAGTGACACAAGGTAATCGTAATAGTCTTTTTGACGTGTTGGATTAATATAAAGCGTTATGGTGTCAATATCAGCATATGGTTTTAGATCTGTGTCTATTTTTACACCATGTACTTCTCCTTCCCTAATACCAAACGCTTTTACCTCATGACCGTTTGCAACTAATCGTTCTATAGCTAAATAAGAGTATCTAGAGGGATTGGTGGAGGCACCAAATACAAGTGTTTTCTTTGATTTTTTCATATTCCGTTCAACATGCTTTAATAATTACGATACTAAGGATACCCAACATTAATTATATTTAATGTTAAGAGTAAGTTAAAGTGTCTTTCCCATGAAATAAAAAACAAGTTTTTACGTCTTAGGTAGTAGGTAAGTTTTAAGTAATGATAATTATAAAACTGCGTTTTATAAATTAGTGTTAGTTAAAGTTGGTTAATAGCTGAAAAAGCCGGAATATGATTCCGGCTTTTTTAGTTTGTATATGCTGAGATTAGGCCCATTTCATTATAACACTTCCCCAAGTAAAACCACTACCAAAAGCAGCTAAGACAACCGTATCACCTTCTTTGATCTTGCCTTCCTCCCAAGCTTCAGTTAAGGCAATAATTACAGACGCAGCGGTTGTATTGCCATATTTCATAATGTTATTGAACACCTGATCATCTCTTAATTCAAATTTCTTCTGAATAAACTGAGCGATCCTTAAATTGGCTTGATGCGGAATTAACATGTCAATGTCTTCTTTATTTAAGCCGTTGGTCTTTAATCCTTCTACAATAACTTCACTAAATCTAACCACCGCATTTTTAAAGACAAATGTTCCATCCATATACGGAAAATAAGACACATCCTCTTCCTCAGATTCTATGATCTCTGGCACCCAATGCTTTATACTTGGTGATGCCACGATAAGCTTATCTGCGTATTTACCCTCACTGTGCAAATGAGACGATAAAATACCTTTAGTATTATCTTCTTCTCTAGACAAAACACAAGCGCCAGCACCATCTCCAAAAATAACAGTAACACCGCGTCCTCGCGTTGTTTTATCTAATCCATTACTGTGATATTCGGCACCGATAACCAATATGTTTTTATACATTCCGGTTTTAATGTACTGATCTGCAACAGATATGGCGTAGATAAATCCTGAGCATTGATTTCTTACATCAAGTGCGCCTACGGTTGGCATATCTAGCATATCTTGTATCTGCACGCCACAACCCGGAAAATAATAATCAGGGCTGAGTGTGGCAAATACTATAAAATCAATATCATCTTTGGTTAAACCAGCTCTATCAATAGCAATTTTTGCAGCCTTAGCACCCATAACGGCAGAGGTATCATCTGTACCCTCTTTGATCCATCTGCGTTCTTTAATACCAGTTCTTTCCTGAATCCATTCGTCATTGGTATCCATCATTTTAGAAAGATCATCATTCGTAACCACATTGTCTGGCACATAATAGCCCAGACCAACTATTTTAGAATTATACATAGTCATTAATTTAAGCTGCAATTTACCATTAAATGACTAAAACTATTTGTTATTAAAATTCATTTATTATGCATGCATAAGAACCTTTACATCTACAAAGCCTCAAATTATAGGTTAACTTTAACAATGCTTAAAATTGAATTTAATTAACTTTAAGCCTCTAACATAAATCACCACGAGATTATGAAAAAATTATTATCAATTTCTCTTTGTTTACTCTGCTTATACAGTTTTGCTCAGGAGAATCTTACGTATCAAAAACCTTCAAAAGAAATTCTAGATCTTGTTGATGTTCCTTTAGCTCCTTCCGTACAAATAGATTCTAAAAGCGAACATATGGTTTTATTGTACCGTGATGCTTATAAATCTATTGCAGAGCTTTCAGAAGCTGAAATGAGATTAGCTGGTCTACGTATCAATCCAGTTATAAATATTGGTAGTAGAACAACCTTTTACAATAATTTTAAAGTAAAAAAAGCAAACGAAAAAGAGGCTCGCCAGGTTGAAGGACTACCAAATAACCCAAGGTTATCAGGTTTCAGATGGTCTCCAGACGAAACGATGATTGCGTGTTTAAATACAACTGATACTGGTGTTGAAGTTTGGGTGTTAGATGTTGTAAATGGTCGTGTAAAACAGTTAACAGATGCTGTGGTTAATGCCAATATGGGCAGTGCCATTAACTGGTTTAAGAATGGAAACCAATTATTAATCAAAACACTTCCAGCAAACAGACCTGATTTAATTGATACAGATAATGCCATTCCGCAAGGTCCTACTATATCAGTAAGCGATGGCTCTAAAGCGCAAAACAGAACCTATCAAGATTTACTTAAAAATCCTAATGACGAATATAATTTTGAACAATTAGCAACCTCAAAGTTACAAGTGGTTTCTCTTAATGGCAACATTGAAGACTTTTTACCTGCGGCTATGTACAGAAATGTAAGTTTTTCTCCTAATGGTGACTATGTAATGATCACTAAAATTGAAAAGCCATTTTCTTATTTGGTAACTTATTCCCGATTTCCAAGTGAAAGTTCCGTTTATGATACCCAAGGAAACTTAGTGCGTGTCGTAAATAAAGTACCTTTAGATGAAGTAAGACCCAAAGGGTTTATGGCTACTAGAACTGGTAAACGTCGTATGGATTGGCGCTCGGACAAACCAGCAACACTTTATTGGGCAGAAGCCCTAGATAATGGAGATCCTGAGATTGAAGTACCCTATCGTGATGTAGTGTACGAATTAAACGCGCCATTTAATGGCGAGCCGCGGCCAGTTCTTAAAACCATTAACAGATTTTCAGGTATTGTTTGGGGAGACCAAAACACTGCAGTAGCCTATGATTATTGGTGGAATACAAGAAACACAAAATCCTATTTGTTCAATCCTTCTAATTCTAATAGTGAGGCACAAGTAATCTTCGACAGAAACTATCAAGACGTCTACAGCGATCCAGGTAATTTTGTAACCACCAAAAATGATATGGGTGAAAACGTATTAACCATTCATAATAATCAATTGTATCTAATGGGTGACGGTTATTCTTCAGAAGGCCAGTTTCCTTTTGTTGATGCTTTCAATTTAAAGACTAAAAAAACCGAGCGAATTTATAAATCATCGTATACAGATAAGTTAGAAAATTTACTTTCTGGCATTAATATGAAAAAAGGGGAACTATTGGTGCGTATTGAATCTGCTACTGAGTATCCTAATTATTATATCCGAAATATCAATAAAAAAGACGATATAACAGCCATTACTAATTTTGACAATCCGTTTAAAAGCATTCAAAATGTCAAAAAAGAAGTCATCTCCTACAAACGTGAAGACGGCTTAGATTTAGATGGCACACTTTATTTACCGCTTGATTATAAGGAAGGTGAAAAATATCCAATGATCTTATGGGCCTATCCACGTGAATATAAAGACAAAGCTAGTGCAAGTCAAAGTACAGCTAATCCTAATGAATTTATTTATCCTTACTATGGCTCACCAATATATTGGGTAACCAAAGGATATGTAGTTTTAGATGATGCTGCCTTTCCTATTGTTGGTGAAGGTGATGAAGAACCCAATGACTCCTTTAGAACGCAATTGGTTGCTAATGGTAAGGCTGCCATAGAAGCCGTAGATAAGTTAGGGCTCATAGACCGCAATAAAGTCGCTGTTGGTGGTCATAGTTACGGCGCCTTTATGACAGCCAATTTACTGTCTCATTCTAATCTTTTTGCTGCTGGCATAGCACGTAGTGGCGCTTATAACAGAACACTCACACCTTTTGGTTTTCAGAGTGAAGAGCGTAGTTATTGGGAAGCACCTGAAGTATATTATAACATGTCTCCATTTATGCACGCGGATAAAATGAAAACACCGCTATTGCTCATACATGGCGTAGCAGATAATAACTCAGGCACCTACCCATTACAGAGCGAACGTTATTTTAATGCGCTCAAAGGCTTAGGCGCTACTGTACGATTGGTAATGTTACCCAAAGAAAGTCATGGATACCGTGCTAAGGAATCTGTATTACATGTATTATGGGAACAAGACCAATGGCTAGAAACCTATGTAAAAAATAGGACTGAAAACCCTGAACCTATAAAGAATGAGGAGAGTATCCTAAAAAATTAAAATCTTATAACACTAAACTAAACCGTTTCACTAGAAACGGTTTTTTTATGCCATGTTGTCACATTATAACATCTGGTACTTTTTTTGACCTTACGAAAGTGCAAACTATAAAAACATATAAATATGACTAAAGGAAATATTAATGTATCGGTAGAAAACATTTTTCCGCTCATTAAGAAATTCTTATATAGCGACCATGAGATCTTTTTAAGAGAGCTCATTAGTAACGCAACCGATGCTACACTTAAGCTAAAACATCTCACTAGTGTTGGCGAAGCCAAAGTAGATTATGGCAATCCTATGATCGAGGTAAAGATCGATAAAAAAGGAAAAAAACTCCATATTATTGATCAAGGTGTTGGTATGACCGCTGAAGAAGTTGAAAAGTATATCAATGAAATTGCATTTTCGGGTGCAGAAGAATTTTTAGACAAGTATAAAGATTCTGCCAAAGATTCAGGTATCATTGGTCATTTTGGACTCGGGTTTTATTCATCGTTTATGGTGGCTGACAAAGTTGAAATCATCACCAAATCTTATAAAGATGAGCCAGCAGCTCATTGGACGTGTGATGGTAGCCCAGAATTCACTTTAACCAAGGGTAAAAAAGAAGACAGAGGTACCGAGATTATCTTGCATATTTCTGATGACGAAAAGGAATTTTTAGAAGAAGCACGCATCAGAACCTTATTGTTAAAGTACAATAAGTTTATGCCTATACCAATTAAATTCGGCACCAAGGAAATTAATGATCCTAATTTTGAGCCTAAGACCATAAAGGACAAAGACGGTAAAGAAACCAAAGAACCTCACAAAAAAATTGAAGTAGATGATATCATTAATAATCCTACACCTGCATGGACCAAACAACCAACAGATCTAAAGGATGAAGATTATAAGGCTTTTTACAGAGAGTTGTATCCTACTCAATTTGAAGAACCATTATTTCACATACATTTAAATGTTGATTATCCATTTAATCTTACTGGGATCTTGTATTTCCCAAAGATGACCAACGACCTCAACATTCAAAAAGATAAGATTCAATTGTATCAAAATCAGGTATTTATTACCGATAATGTTGAAGGAATTGTTCCAGAATTTTTAACGATGTTGCGTGGTGTTATTGATTCACCAGATATACCACTTAACGTATCGCGTAGCTACCTACAAGCAGATGGCGCAGTTAAAAAGATATCATCTTATGTTACACGAAAAGTTGCCGATAAACTAAAATCGTTATTTAAGGACAATAGAGAAGATTTTGAAGCTAAGTGGAATGATATTAAAATTGTCATTGAATATGGCATGCTTTCAGAAGAAAAATTCTTTGAGAAAGCTGATGCCTTTGCTTTATATCCTACGGTAGATGGCAAGTACTACACTTATGACGAATTGTATAATAAGATAAAGGCTAATCAAACGGATAAAGATGACAAACTTGTTATTCTTTACGCCTCAGATACCGAAGCACAACATTCGTACATAGAAGCGGCTAAGGACAAAGGGTATGAAGTCTTATTATTAGACTCACCAATTGTGAGTCATCTTATGCAGAAACTAGAAACTTCTAAGGAAAATATATCTTTTGCTCGTGTGGATGCAGACCATATAGATAACCTTATAAAAAAGGATGATACAAAGATATCTAAGTTAAGTGATGAGGAAAAGACGCAATTAGATGAATTATTAAAAGAGGTAGTACCTTCTGAAAAATTCATGGTCCAATTAGAAGCTATGGATAGTAATGCAGCACCTTTCATTATTACGCAACCAGAATTTATGCGTCGTATGAAAGAAATGCAAGCTACTGGTGGTGGTATGTTTGGCATGGGTAATATGCCAGAGATGTACAATCTTGTTGTCAATACCAATTCTGAGCTGATTGGTGATATTGTAAACACCAAAACACGCAAGAAAAAAGAGCGTTTAATCAATCAAGGTATAGACCTAGCACGCTTGTCTCAAGGGTTGCTTAA
>JABDIQ010000054.1 GCA_013003655.1 Winogradskyella sp.
AAACGAGGTTATGTAAGGTTAGGTGATATTTATTTTCCAAAACAAAGTGACTTTCCTTTTCACTGCTATGAAAAAGTATTTTGAGTAATATTATTAGTCTAAAACATATCAACAAACTAGCTATACCAGCTCTTATCTCTGGTGTATCAGAACCTATATTGTCATTAACTGATGCCGCTATTATTGGCAATATAGAATTAAATGCTACTGAGTCGTTAGCAGCAGTAGGTATTGTGTCTACGTTTTTGTCAATGCTCATTTGGGTATTAGGGCAAACCCGAAGTGCTATTTCGTCAATTGTTTCACAATATCTTGGTGCTGGTAAAATAGAAGCTATAAAAAACCTTCCTGCCCAGGCTATGTTTATTATTACCTCATTAAGCGTGCTCATTATTGTCTGTACATATCCATTTGCTTCAGCAATTTTTAAACTATACAATGCCTCAGAGCTCATTTTACAATTAAGTATTGATTATTATCAAATTCGTGTCTTTGGTTTTCCTTTTACACTATTTACCATAGCAGTATTTGGCACGTTTAGAGGGCTTCAAAATACTTACTACCCAATGCTAATAGCCATTATTGGTACTGCCGTAAATGTTGTTTTAAATGTTGTTTTAGTTTATGGTATAGAAGGATTTATTCCTGCACTTAACGTAAAAGGTGCGGCTTATGCAAGTGTAATAGCTCAATTTGTAATGGCAGTATGTTCGGTCTTTTTTTTACTAAAGAAAACCAATATTCCATTGTGGGTGAAATTTCCATTTCATCCAGAAATAAAAACATTTGTTTTAATGATTCTTAACTTATTTGTAAGAACTCTTGCGCTGAACGTTACCTTATACTTTGCTACCCGATTTGCAACCGCTTACGGACCAGAATTTATTGCTGCATACACTATAGCAATTAACTTATGGTTCTTAGGTGCATTTTTAATTGATGGTTATGCCAGCGCTGGCAACATCTTATCTGGCAAGCTACTCGGCGCACGAGATTATAAGAATCTTATTTCGCTTAGTAATAAATTGATCGTTTATGGTGTTCTCATAGGTATAAGCATTGGACTGCTCGGTGCGTTATTGTATTATCCTGTTGGAGATTTATTTACAAATGATCCATTGGTACTCAAAGAGTTTTACAATATTTTCTGGCTGGTACTGCTTATGCAACCACTATGTGCACTTGCCTTTATTTTTGATGGCGTTTTTAAAGGTCTTGGTAGAATGAGATTTTTAAGAAATCTGTTACTAGTTGCTACATTTACTGTATTCTTACCAATACTATTTGTGTTGGATGCCTTTGACTATAAACTATTAGGTATTTTTATAGCGCTTACATTCTGGATTATTGCAAGAGGAATACCATTGATTGTAAAATTCAGAAAAATATTCATCCCACTGGCACAAAAGAATTAAATTTGAGCCCGTTATTCTAAAGCAGATGATGTCAATAATTTTTCTAATTCAAGATATAAATATTGAAGATAAATTAAATGATGCACCAGACAGTTCATATGGAATTGGTGTATTCATTGG
>JABDIQ010000057.1 GCA_013003655.1 Winogradskyella sp.
TTAAGACTACTATAGGTATGTAACTCTAAGCATGCCAATACGGTTCGGTTAGGATATTGCTCTTTAACGGCCTTGGTTGTTGCTTCTACTTTACTCGGTGAATGCGCAAAATCTTTATAAATAACACTATCACCTGATTCTGCCAATTTTTCTAAACGCTTGCTAGCACCTTTAAAGGTGGCAATGGCTTCGTAAAAATCATCCTCATCAATACCCATATGCTGACAAATCCATTTTGCGCCTGCCAAATTATTTAGATTATGAGCTCCAAATATTTCTATAGGTATTGGTCCTTCAGGAGTTTGGAGATAAGTAGTGCCATTTTCAACAACATAATCTGGAGTCTGATAAGGTAGTTTTCTGATAGTATTTTCAGAAGATTCAACAACTCGTTTTACTACGGCATCTTCTTCATTGAAATTAATACTACCTCCTCTGACAATTGAATCTACAAAAATGCTAAACTGCTCTACATAGTTTTCATAGGTTGGGAAAACATTAATATGATCCCAAGCAATTCCGCTTAATAGCGCAATGTTTGGTTTATATAAATGAAATTTTGGTCTTCGGTCAATTGGTGAACTTAAATACTCATCACCTTCTAGCACCATAAAATCATTAGTATCTGTCAATTTAACCATAACGTCAAAGCCTTCCAGCTGAGCTCCTACCATATAATCAACGTCCCTGTTATGATAATGCATAACATGAAGTATCATTGACGTAATCGTGGTTTTACCATGACTTCCACCAATGACCACCCTTGTTTTGTCTTTAGACTGTTCGTATAGAAACTCGGGATAACTGTAAATTTTTAAACCTAATTCTTGAGCTTTAAGCAACTCCGGATTATCAGCTTTGGCATGCATGCCCAGCACAATGGCATCTAATGCATTGGTAACCCGATCCGGAAACCAACCAAACGACTTTGGCAGCAACCCATAATTATCTAGTCTGGATTTTGAAGGTTCGTAGATCTCATCATCACTACCTGTAATCTGATAGCCTTTAAGATGAAGAGCAATAGCTAGATTGTGCATTGCGGCACCGCCTATGGCAATAAAATGTACGTTCATATTCTTTACTTGGGTAAAGCGCTAAAGATACTATTTATGACGTAAAATTTGCCTTTACAAATCAGGATTTATAGCGAGACTATTAAACAATTTGGCCTTAGTTGTAAAAAATTTATTCTGAAGTTCTATGGCCTTCAACTGACCGTCTATAAGCTTAGACTCGCGTGTATTAACTAAAAATACAGAACTTTCACCGATTTGAAATTTTCGTTCTTCGGCCTGAAGCATTAACGAATAATCCGCTATCATTTGTTCTGTAATAGCATTTTGCCTTACAAAAGATTCTAACTCACGTTTTAACGCTTGAATTTTATTATTTAGTGTTACGCGTGTAGCGTCAATTTCAAATTCTGTATCCTGCACTTTTAATTTGGCCAATCTTAATGCACCTCGTTCTTTCCTTAAAAATAATGGAAAACTTACATTGAGACCTCCCTTATATTCAGCAGTGTTTAAGGATCTCGCTAAATCTGGTGTTTGCGTAAGAAAGTTATATTCTAAATCTACCACTGGCAGGAGCATATTAGTTTTAAGGCGTCTATCAACCTCAAGGCTTTGAAGTTTGTAATCTAAAGATCGTAGTTTAGGATGCTCGTCTAAAACTATGTCATCTTGCCTTAACTGATTGATATTAAAAATTATATCAACAACAGGTTCTGTAGCCACATCTGGAATAATATTATCCTGAAGTTCTACAGGTATATTATTTTCTAGCCATAAAAACGTTGACAATTCTAGCGATGACTGCATCAACTTTACACGTGCTTTTTCTAAACTGAGTTTTCTACTATTTACAGCTATCCGAGCTTCGGTAGAATCTATCGCTGCATTTTCACCCAAAATAACTCCACGTTTTATACCTTGAAATCTCAGCTCTGCGTTACTTAAAAAATTGCTAAAAATCTGCGCTTCGTTATAGGCTTGTAGCCATTGAAAATAGGCAACAGAAGCATCAAACAAAATATTGTTAACCAAAATGTCTCTATCTGCTTTTGTTTGCTCTCTGTATAATTTTGCTTGTTTTACTGATGCCATTCTGTCATTAATCAGCAAGCCTTGTGCTACAGAAACTGAAACACCTGCACTATACAACCCATCATCGGGCAAAAACCCTTCTGGATTTAAAAAGTCACCTGTGTTCTCTTCAAAATTTGCTTTTAACTCTACACCATACCAGGTTGGAATTTTAAATGTTCCGTTTAGCTTATCAAAGTATTCTGTGCCTTTAAATTTTTTGCGCGCATAGTCTACCTCTAACTTAGGATCAAAAGCACCACGAGATTGCATAAGATTTGCCTGACCTTCATCGATGATGAGATTTGCCTGCTTCACTATTGGATGAAACTTCTTAACATAGCCCAAATACTCATCAAATCTTAATACGGTGCTTAAGGAATCTGTTTGAGACCAGCTCAAGGTACTAATCACTATAAAAAGTAATGTTATATAAGCTTTCATAATTACTTTTTAGCGGTTTTCATATCTATCTCTGGCTGATAATAATTTGGTGGGAAACCATTTAGCTGTCGCCATAATTCAAACCAGATAGGCACATCTTCTAATAATGCCATTGTATAAGCGCCTGATCCTGCTCTAATATCTTTAGGCCAAGCATGATCTGACTCGTCTGGTGCTAGTAATACTCTGAACCTACCATTTGGACTAATAAAATTCTCAATGGCTACAACTTTAGCACCATAAGTACCATAAGATACGTTAGGCCAGCCGCTAAAAATTATTGCAGGCCAACCATCAAATTGTACTCTTACTTTTGCACCTATATTTACTAATGGCAAGTCAATTGGCCTTACAAATGTCTCTACGGCCAAATCTACCTTTGCAGGCATAATACCAACTAAGGCCTCTCCCTCTTTAAAGGTTTCTCCTAATCCAGCCTTTATCGCTTTATTTATATAACCGTCTTGAGGTGCAGTTACATATAATAATCCATTACGAATGCTGTAGTTGGAAAATTCGTTCTCTAACTTTGTTACTTGAGCCTCAGTATCTAACTGGCTAGATATTGCTGTATACTTATCGCTTTGTGCTTTTGAAATTTTGTCTGAATACGAAGCGTCTACTCTAGATATTTCCACCCGAGCATTGATAATTTCATTTTTGCTAGCAAGTAGTTTATTTTCCTGCGAAATTAATTTAGCCTGTGTTTCCTGTAATTTTACACGTTTATCCTCAACATCTCGTGTGGCCTTAAACCCTTCTTGTTCTAGAGCCAAAGTTCGATCATACTGACGTTTAGCTATTTCAATATTTGTTTTGGCAGCTTCAAAATCTATGCTATCACTTTGAACTTTTAATTTAGCCTGAAGCAACTTATTCTGTGCTTGTTCTAATTTTAAACGACGCTCATTCTTTAAGGCTATAATCTGCCGATCTAACGCTTTTACTTTTGACTCATAGGACACAGCTGATTGCGCCTTTGCATCGCGCTGTTGCGCTGTCCGCTGTACTAAATTTGGGTCGAAATACTCGCTCTTAACCTCTGAGATTTGAATGATGGTGTCTCCTTTGGCAACAAAATCGCCTTCTCTTACAAACCATTTTTCTATTCTACCTGGAATAGGAGATTGAATCGTTTGTGGTCTTTGGCCTGGTGTTAGTGTGGTGACTAATCCCCTTCCTGTTATATTTTGAGTCCAGGGTAGAAACAACACAACGATACCAACCAAGGTAAAAATGAGTAGAAATCCATTAAAATGTTTATAATAGCGCTGATGAAACACTCGCTTTCCAGATTTTGAACCTGAAATATCTACTTTTTTATTGAGCTGATTATGAGATATATTTAACATAGCAACGTTATTATTTTAGTTTACCTTCTTTTAATATTATTATTTCAGAGCAGTTTTTGCTCCATTCTTTATTTTGACTTACCACAACTAAAGCCCATGGATTTTTGGAGTCTGTTAAGTACGCTATGATTCTATTGGTTTCCTTAATTTCAAAATGCTCTAAAGGATCTTCCAGTATCAACAGTTTTGGTTTTGATACTATGGCTCTTGCTAAAACTATTTTCTTAGATATGGTGAAAGAAATTTGTTTACCTTCTGGGTAGAGAATAGTATCTAATCCCTTTTTACTTTCCTTGATAAACTGTGATAAGCCTACTTTATCTATGGCCTCCATCAATTGTTCATCACTAATGTACGGATCACCAAAGGTGATATTATCTCTTATGGTACCTTCAAAAGGAGTTTCATCTGCCAAGGATAATCCCAAGTACGCTCGATAATGATTTATGTTTACGTTCTTCAATGAATGATTATCTAAAAATACAGTACCCTTCGTTGGTTCGAGCACTCCTGCTATCAATCGCAACAACGTTGACTTGCCAGAGCCACTTTCGCCTTGTACTAAAATGCGACTTTTAGGTTTTACTTTTAAGGACACGTCTGTGATAATGTTTTTTTCTCTATCTGGAACACTGTAGGTTACATTATCTAATTCAATGGTTGATTCATCATTAAAATTTGGAGTAACACCTTCTTGCATTTCTAACTCTTTATCAACAACTTGCCCAAGTTTTTCAATGGATGTCAACACATCATAAAACGATTCTAAGCCAAGAATTAATTTTTCTACTGAGTTAATAACCAATAAAATAATAATCTCTGCTGCTACAAATTGACCGATATTCATTTCCTGATTAAGCACTAGCAAACCACCGATAATGAG
>JABDIQ010000076.1 GCA_013003655.1 Winogradskyella sp.
CGTCTATAGCTTCTGGCTTAGTCTTTGAGTTGCCTATAATCATCTACTTTTTAACTAAAGTGGGATTGGTAACGCCAGCATTTTTAAAGAAATACAGAAAATTTGCACTTGTAATTGTATTAATTCTTGCTGCTATAATTACACCACCAGATATTGCCAGTCAGGTGATTGTTGCAATTCCTATTTTAATATTATATCAAGTTAGTATTTATATTTCAGCTATAGTTGTAAAAAATCAAAAACGAAAATCATAGATGTCAAATATTGTAGAAGAGTTTAATGACTATCGTTCTAGAATGAATGAGAAAATCTTAGCAGATAATAATAAAATTATTAAGCGTATTTTTAATTTAGACACCAACGCCTATCAGGCAGGAGCTCTAGATGTTAAGACTAAAGAATTGCTAGGTCTTGTGGCATCAGCAGTTCTTAGATGTGATGATTGTATTAAATACCATTTAGAAACATCTTATAAAGAGGGTCTTACCAAAGAAGAAGTAAGCGAAGCTTTAGGCATTGCTACTTTAGTTGGTGGCACTATTGTTGTACCTCATTTAAGACGTGCCTATGAATTTTGGGAAGCACTAGAAGCCAATAATTAAGTAATAGTAGCGTTAATTAAAAAAATCAATGCCATGAAGTTAAGAGCCGAAAATTTAATGAAATCTTATAGTGGACGTCAAGTCGTAAAAGACGTTTCGTTAGAGGTAAATCAAGGCGAAATTGTAGGATTGTTAGGTCCTAATGGTGCAGGAAAAACAACATCCTTCTATATGATTGTTGGATTAATAAAACCAAACGGCGGTAAGATTTATTTAAATGATACCGAAATAACCTCTTATCCTATGTATAAAAGGGCTCAAAACGGTATTGGCTATTTGGCTCAAGAGGCTTCTGTATTTAGAAAACTAAGCATTGAAGATAATATTTTAAGTGTGCTACAGCTCACTACCTTGAGTAAAAAAGAACAACACGACAAAATGGAATCCCTTATTGAAGAGTTTGGTTTAGGCCATATTAGAAAAAACAGAGGTGATCTATTATCAGGTGGCGAGCGTCGCCGAACAGAAATTGCCAGAGCCTTAGCAACCGATCCTAGTTTTATTTTGCTCGATGAACCTTTTGCAGGTGTGGATCCAGTAGCGGTTGAGGATATACAGCGCATAGTAGCTCAACTCACCAAGAAGAATATTGGCATATTAATTACAGATCATAACGTACAGGAAACTCTCGCTATTACGGATAGAACTTATTTGATGTTTGAAGGTAGTATTCTTAAAGCGGGTAAACCAGAGGAATTAGCGGCTGATGAAATGGTACGTAAAGTCTATCTAGGTCAAAACTTTGAACTACGTAAAAAGAAGCTGGAATTTTAAATGCTAATTGAAAATTAGTGTTTGGCTTTTTTTGGTAGTAATGCTTTAATTCCTTTTACAATTAATAGGCATAGCACTCCAACAGCTAATCCAACTACAAAATCTCTTAGTATTGATGACCACTGCGGTAAGATATGATGCAGAACTTCTATATTGTGCACAAAAATACCACCAGAAACTAATAATAAAGCAAGTGTACCAATGACTCCAAGGCTTTTAATAATTAAAGGAAGGGTATTGATTAACAATCTACCAAAATGATATAGAATTCCTTTATTTACCGCATATCGCTTTATTAACCTAAGACCCAGATCATCCATTCTCACAATAAGAGCAACAATGCCATAGACACCAACAGTAGCTATTAAAGCAACTATAGATACAACAATTATTTGGAAGGTTAGTGATTCGTTCACTACGGTACCCAATGCAATAATTACAATCTCCACCGAGAGTATAAAATCAGTAACAATAGCAGATTTAATCTTTGTTTTTTCAAGCGTTACTAATTCTTCATCAGATATATTTTCATTCAATGCTACAGGCACTGGTTGAGGATGCGGTACAAACACCTCATAAATTTTTTCGGCACCTTCATAGGCCAAGTATAATCCTCCTAGTAGTAATACCAAAATTACAGCCCATGGTAAAAAGGCACTCAGTAGAAATGCAAGAGGCAAGATAATAAGTTTGTTTAGAAACGATCCTTTTGTGATGGCCCATAATACAGGTAGTTCCCTTGAAGCTTTAAAACCTGATGCTTTCTCTGCATTGACTGCGAGGTCATCACCTAAAATTCCAGCTGTTTTTTTGGTTGATATTTTAGTCATGGTAGCCACATCATCCATGAGCGTTGCTATATCATCTAGAAGTGCAAAAAATCCTGATGCCATTAGTTAAGTTTAATTATGATTTGTTAGTAAAACTCATTTTATATTTTGTTTATCTAATAGCGATAATACTAGATAATATAAAATGATAAGTGGAATTGCGGCAAATTGAAAAATAACCAGCGTAATAAAACTTAAGACCAAGAATATATAACGTACCGCATTGTTTTTAAAGCTCCAGTTTTTAAATTTAAGTGCAAATAGCTTTATATTAGAATTAAGCAAATAACAACAAACCAAAGTGAGGCTAATAAGGAAAGCTTTACTTAAAATAATGCTGTTCATTAGGTCATTATTCTGATATTCTAAAATTAAAGGCAAAGACACTATAAGTAACGTATTGGCTGGTGTTGGAAGCCCTTTAAAATACGTTTGTTGGTCTTCGTCTAAATTGAATCTTGCCAATCTATAGGCAGAAGCTAATGGAACAAAGAGTCCTATTAATGGTAATACATTCATTTTCATACCTCTAAAATGAATCAAGGAATCCCAAGAATCAGAAACACTTACAAACGAAGAATTATCAACCGTCATTGAAATTAATTTGAACATAATAAGTCCTGGCACAACTCCTGAAGTTACAAGATCTGCCAAGGAATCTAGTTGAATGCCCATGTCACTTTGTACGCCTAATTTCCGTGCAACTAAGCCATCAAAAAAATCTAAGAAAATACCAGCAAAAACAAAAAATGAAGCTAGTACAAAATTATTTTGCAAAGCAAAAATCACTGCAATACAGCCACTAAACAAGTTAAGTAACGTAATAAAATTTGGAATATGCTTTTTCAATGGTCAGATGTTTGTACTGTAAAAATATAAAAGTATTTTACTCTTATAAGAATTTAAGACAATAAGTGCTCTATATTCTAGTTTATTAGGTTAAAAATAATGCGCATCTTTGTAAAAAAATATTGCTGTTGAAAAATTACCTTGTAATTCTCTTAACATTAGCTACGCTATTGACCTGGGCGCAAACCACAAGAAATTATTCAAATGAATTCATGAATATAGGTGTGGATGCTGCCGCTCTAGGAATGAGCAATGCCGTAGTTTCTCAAACAGCAGATGTAAATTCAGGCTACTGGAATCCAGCAGGTTTGGTGCACTTAGAAGATAATCAAATGGCATTAATGCATTCTAGCTATTTTGCCAATATTGCCAACTACAATTACATAGCCTTTGCAAAACCATTGGATGACAGGAGTGCGGTTGGTGTATCATTAATTAGATTTGGTGTAGACGATATTTTAGACACCACACAATTAATTGATGATCAAGGAAATATTAACTACGATCGTATTAGTTTATTTTCTACTGCGGATTATGGTCTTACCGTCTCATATGCACGCAAACTTCCTGTGGAAGGACTAAACTATGGTGTTAATGCCAAAATTATACGACGAATTATTGGTGATTTTGCGTCCTCTTGGGGATTTGGACTTGATTTTGGAATTCAGTTTGAAACCAGTAACGACTGGAAATTTGGTCTTATGGCCAGAGATATCACAACCACTTTCAACGCTTGGTCTATAGATGAAGAAAAATTTGAATCTATTAAAGGTGCTGTAGAAGGCCAAAATCAGGAATTGCCAGAAACGACAGAAATAACCATTCCTAAATTACAGCTTGGCATGTCTAAAAGATGGTTATTTAATTACGATTATGCATTGTTAGCAGCCTTTAATCTCAACATGAGATTTGCAGAAAATAATGATATCATCTCCACATCAGTTGCTAGTATCAATCCAGCATTAGGTTTTGAATTTGCCTATACAGATCTGGTATTCTTAAGAGTTGGCGCAGGGAATTTTCAAAACGAACGTCAAATAGATAATTCTGAGTCCGTAACATTTCAACCTAATTTTGGTGTCGGATTTAAATATAAAGGGATTCAAATTGATTATGCCTTCACCGATATTGGAGACCAAAGTGCTGCCTTGTACTCTAACGTGTTCTCATTAAAAATAGATTTCAGTATTTTTAGATAATCTATCTTTTAGCTTTACCTTTACATCAGTAAATAAATAAAATACGCCTAGTCTTCAATGAAGCGTTTTCTTTTAGCCTTATCTTCCGGAATTTTACTAGTACTTGCATGGCCAACATACGGATTTCCATTTTTGTTATTCATCGCATTTGTACCGCTGCTATGGTTAGAGTATGATGTAAGACTCAGTTCGTCAAAATACAACTACCTAAAAATTCTAGGGTTTTCATATCTCACCTTTTTTATTTGGAACCTTTTTACGACCTCTTGGCTTTGGTATGCAGATCCTTTTGGAGCCAGTTTTGCGATTGGAGTAAACTCGCTATTAATGGCAATTTTGATGGTTTTATATCATGGAATAGCAAAGAAAGCTAGTGCGGTAAAATCTACCGTATTTTTAGTTACACTTTGGTTATCGTTTGAGAAATTACATCTTAGCTGGGAGTTTGCCTGGCCTTGGTTAAATTTAGGCAATGCCTTTTCTGATTATACATCTTGGATTCAATGGTACGAGTACACTGGGACCTTTGGAGGCTCCCTTTGGGTATGGATATTCAATATTTTTTCATATAATATTCTAATTAAGTATTTAAGCACAAATAAAACACCTAAACTGAAGGCAACTTTAGCTTCTGCACTTGCCATTATCTGTTTACCTGGCTTGGCTTCACTGGCCATAACATTGACTCACGAGTTATCAGACAAAACAGCAGAAGTAGTCATTTTACAACCTAATATAGACCCATATTCTGAAAAATATAATACATCTAACTTAGATATGGTTGATCTGCTAATTACCTTGTCAGAAGTGCATGTTACTGATAGTACACACTATATTATAGCTCCTGAAACTGTATTTGCTGAAAGCGTACGATTAAATCAGTTTGAAAATTCTCTTTTTAAGAGCAAATTGAAGAAATATATACGTCCATACCCTAACATAAATATCTTAACAGGTGTTTCATTTATAGATTTTTTTAGTGATCCTAATCGCGTTAGGAGTGAAACCAACAGATATAATGAAAATCTGTGGTACGATGATTATAATTCTGCAGTATTCATTAATAACAGAGACAAAACACAACGTTACGATAAATCTAAGTTGGTCGTCGGCGTAGAAAATTTTCCATATCAAGACGTTCTTAAACCATTAATTGGAGATGCTATGATAGATCTCGGCGGCACTGTAGCTATGAAAACTACTCAGGATTACAGAGGCGTTTTTAAAAATTCGACGACAGATATTAAGGTAGGACCAATAATTTGTTACGAGTCTGTTTTTGGTGAATTTGTTACAGGCTATGTACGAAATGAGGCTAATTTTTTATCAATTATAACTAATGATGCCTGGTGGAATAATACTCAAGGCCATAAGCAACATTTAAGTTATGCTAAACTAAGAGCTATTGAAACACGTAGATCTATAGCCAGGAGTGCAAATACAGGTATTTCTGCAATCATAGACCCTTTAGGAAGAATTACAAATCAGCTTGGATATGGTATACAAGGCGCCATTAGCGGCAAGGTTGAGTTGAGAAGCGACGAAACATTCTATGTGCTGGCTGGTGATTATTTAGCTCGTGTAAGTATGTATATTGCCCTATTTGTGTTTCTTATAACACATTTTAGAATAGCGAGAAAACCATAGATTTAGTCTATTGACCTCTATAGTAGAGTACTGTACTTAGAGTTTTTATAATAATATTTAAATCTAAAAAAACACTTCGGTGTTTAATATAGTAGAGATCGTACTGAAGCTTTACCAAACTATCACTTACTGACGCACCGTATCTTGTATTTACTTGCGCCCAGCCTGTTAATCCTGGTTTTATAACATGCCTTGTTTGATAGAATGGGATTAATCTTGATAGTTCATTTACAAAAAACGGACGTTCTGGTCGTGGACCAATAATACTCATATCTCCTTTGAGGATATTATAAAATTGTGGGATCTCATCAATCCGTGATCGCCTTAGAAAATTCCCAAAAGGTGTAATTCTTAAATCATTTTTCTGAGCCCATTTTGCGCCGTTGACCTCGGCATTTTCAATCATGGTTCTCAGCTTTAAAATACGAAAGGTTTCACTATTTCTTCCTACACGATCTTGTGAATAAAAAAGCGGTCCTTTATTAGCTATGGCATTTCCTATTAAAATAAATGGAAGTAAAACAACACCAAAAAGTAATCCAATGATTGAAAAAACAATATCAAACAAGCGATGGAATACAATGTATAATTTATTCTCATTGCTTCGACTAAATGGAAAATACTTATAGAAATCCTTTCCTACAAATTGAACTGGAACTCGTTTTAGTAATTCCTCATAGATATGTGTGTAATCTCTTATTTTAAACCCTCGATCTAATAATGTCATTAAACTTTCATAGACGTCTAACGATATGGATTCTGTATTAAAACTAGCTACAACAACTTCAGAAATACTTTGGGTAGTGATAATCTGTAAAAACTCTGAAGGTTGAAATTCTCTAATTCCTTTATATTTAATTGGTTCTTCAAGAGAAAACTCACAGTTAATGAAACCAACTATTTTATAATTTGGATCTGCAACTTTCAGTGCTGTCACTAATCTCTCAATATTTGAGACTTCTGCAACTAGCAAAACACGTTTATAAAATCTTGGTGATTCAATTAAGGTAGTATAAAGTAGTCTTCCTATAAAAAGGAATACTGCAATCAATAGATAAAAATAAAGTATTTGTATTCTGTTTTCGGGTAATATGGGTGAGATAAATGGTGTTAGCAAATACAACAGAACCACTGTTGATGTGGTAAGAATGATGTTTCTAAGCGTTGTATCTAATTTGCTAGCTCTCTTAAGATGATACAATTCAAAAACAGTCCCAAATATAGAAATGTAAAACGCTAATAAGATTAAAGGTGTTAAGTTTTCAGGATCTATGGTAAGGTAGTCAAAGGTGAGAAATCTTGGTAATATATATATACCAAACAACACCATAAAAATATCTAATATCCGAAGCAACACCTTGCGTTCGGACACCTCAAAGTGAATGCCTTTTTTCCCTCTCATTCTTTTAGCATATCTGCTCAAATATATGAAGGTTATTGTTATAAAAATCCATTACGCTAAAGCAGATATCCACAATGCTTTAACATTTTGCCAACTAAACGACTCTGCTTTAGAACGAGCGTTGACGATTAATGATTGTCTTAGGTCTGGATTCTTGTGAATCTTCTTAATACAATTGACCATTGTAAGAGCGTCATCCTTATTACAAAGTAATCCTTCTTTGCCATCTTCTATCAAATACGGAATACCACCAACATTCGTTGACACTAGTGGTAAACCGAGTGCCATTGCTTCTATGAGCGTTATAGGCATATTATCAAAATTAGACGTATTTATAAAAATATTGTGGTTTTCTGATAATTTGTACCACTCCTCTTGCTTTAATTTTCCTTTGTATTCAATTCGAAGTTTCTTATTATTAATGGTCTCCTTTAATTCTTCAAATTTGTTATGTGGATCTGGACCAACCATAGTTAAACTAACGTCTAATCCTTCGTTCTGTAGAAGTCTCACAACCTCTAAAGCCATATCAGGATTATAAATTGGAGTCAATGAACGCACCCACAGCAGTTTCAATCGCTCACACCCTCTTTCTGTAACCTCATATTTTTCTATGTTTAAAGCATTAGGAATAAATTTAATATTAGAATAAGCTCTCTTTTTAAATTCGTGCATAATGTATTTTGAAGGTGCTATATTTAATTTTGAATGCTTAAAAAGCCGTTTGCTTTTCCATGTTGATTTATCTAACCGCTTAGGTAAATTACCTCCATGAAGTATGGTGATGTATGGTGTCTTTAGAAGATTGCAAAGTTCAGCGACCAAGAAAGCATAATAGAAATTACTGGTACTGTAGGTATCTATTAACACTAAATCTACCTTTGCACGATACTTATAAACAGATAGTAGCATATCAATCAATCTTAAGACCTTATTCTGTTTCTGCGAAGTGTAGTATAACGTAAAACCTACCGCTTCTAATTTTGGACCTAAAAAAGAAATGTAAGTAGGATTAGCCTGCTTCCCTTTTAAGTTGTTTCCTGCGTGAAGGATTTTTTTCATACG
This sequence comes from Winogradskyella sp., assembly GCA_013003655.1. Taxonomy (GTDB): domain Bacteria; phylum Bacteroidota; class Bacteroidia; order Flavobacteriales; family Flavobacteriaceae; genus JABDIQ01. The sequence goes on from JABDIQ010000076.1 coordinate 8,369, forward strand.
TAATATTCAATAATGCTAATGCATAAATAAATCCAGGCGCGGCAATCCGCATTGCTGAATGATTAATGGTTGCGAACCAAAATGCCAAGAATGAATAAAAAAGCACATTCCTTCGGTTTGAGCTTCTATAAATTAATGGATTAAAGATAAGAATCAATAAAATAACAATGCCTAAAGAACCATGCTCGGCTAATAACCTTGAAATCTCATTATGAGAAGCAACGATTCGTCCCATTTCTTCAAGTCGAGATTGTTTCATTCCGCTGGCTCCTACGCCTAAGGCTGGATTATCTTTAAAACCTTGAAATTCATCTGCAAATAGCTCTGCGCGTCCCGTAGAAATATCTTCTTTATCTCTACCTAAAGCATCTTGATTTTTATAACGTTTTTCTAATATACCACCAGTTTCATACGAACTTACCAACCAAGTTGTTGCAACAGCTAAAGATAAAAACAGTATTGAATTTCTAATTCGGGCTTTCCATTTATAGCTAGATTGCATCACTACCACCATTAAAAATATAAGTATCACCAAAACCGCAGTAACTACGCCTCCTCTACTCAATGTAACCAATGCCCTAAATGACACAGCCGATAAAAGAATAAGATTAAAAACTTTAAGGAATATGGTCGGTGATTTCATGAAGAATCGAACTACCAATGCAAACATCCCTAATCCTAAGATTGTTGATACCTGATTAGGACCAAAACCACCCGATGTTGCAAAGCTTGAAGCTGTACCAACCAATACGTCTCTTACGCTTGGATTATACAAAAACAAGTGTGTCGTCATTGCTACAATAGGAAATATCATTACGGTAACAACTTGCATTAAACCATCAAATGTGAGGCGTTTATCTACACAATACAAGGCAGCTACGCCTAAGGTTACAGGACCACTTAATGCAAAGGCAATACTTGTTCTAAAATTAAAATTAGCACCAAGGGTTTGTGATGCAACTATGATAGAAGGAATAAGTAAAATAAGGTATAAAAAATAGGGAT
>JABDIQ010000087.1 GCA_013003655.1 Winogradskyella sp.
ATGATTTTTGGGTCTGGAATGGCTGCTATTAGTACTATGTTCTTAGCTTTTTTAAGTAAAGGTGATCATTTGGTCGTTCAGAACACCTTATATGGTGGAACCGTAAATTTCATTAAAGAAGAATTACCTAAATATGGTATAGAGTATACGTTTACTAACGGTTATTCTGTAGAAGACTTTCAAGATGCCATAAAGGATAATACTACGCTAATTCATATTGAATCGCCATCTAATCCGTTACTAACCATAACAGACATTAAAGCTGTAGCGGATTTAGCGCATTCTAAAAATATTGTTATTTCAATTGATAATACATTTGCTTCACCAATCAACCAGAATCCTAAGAAGTTTGGTGTGGATCTCATTATGCATTCTGCAACTAAGTATTTTGGCGGTCATAGCGACATCTGCGCAGGTGCTGTTGCTGGTTCAACAGAACACATCAATAAGATATGGCACGTTGGCAAAAATTTAGGAGGTAGCCTAAGTGATATGACCGTTTGGATGTTAGAACGAAGTATGAAAACACTCGGTCTTAGAGTGAAACAGCAAACTAAAAATGCTATGAAAATGGCAAAGTGGTTAAACAATCAACCATACGTTGATAAGGTCTATTATCCAGGTTTAAAATCGCACCCAGAGTATGAGTTGGCAAAATCACAAATGAAAGGATTTGGTGCCATGTTATCTTTTGATTTAAATAAGAATATTGATGCTTTAGCATTTCAAAAACAATTAAAACTTATTAAGTCTTCAATGAGTCTTGCAGGTATTGAGAGTACTATGTTATCGCCTCATTTAACCTCGCATGCGCTTCTTACGAATGACGAGAGACAATCGGTAGGTATAAGTGATCAACTCATAAGGTTTTCGGTAGGTATTGAATCCGTTAAAGATCTTAAATACGATATTAAACAAGCTATAGACGCAGCAATGCCTATATCAGTGAATAAATAGAAAAGAGCCCAAATTGGGCTCTTTTCAGTCATGGAAATATTAAACATGGTCATTTAAATGATGGTGTTCATCAATTAAAGGACCTCCTTCAATTATTTGTTGTGAGGCTTCACTAGCAAATTTTTCAAAATTCAAATGAAATGAATGTGCTAACTGTATTGCTTTACCAACGTAGGCACCTTTTTGTAACCACGTATTTATAGGATCTAATAGTTCTTCTGGAACATTAGGACAACTTTTTGGCATAAACAATCCAAATATTGGGTGCTGTTCAAAGTCAACATTATCTAAGTCGCCATTTAGTATGGCAGTGATCATCGCTCTTGTATATTTTAATTTAATACGAGAGCCCACTCCGTAAGGTCCACCACTCCAACC
>JABDIQ010000103.1 GCA_013003655.1 Winogradskyella sp.
GTCAGCAAATACGATAATTCTAAAATCCGGCAGTATCTCAATTACGATTTTAAACCTATTGAGCAATCTATTAGTGAAAATTGCGAGCTTTTATTAAAAGATCTAAATACTCCTAAATAGACTATCCTTTTTTAATTTGAAGGTTTTGGATTAGTTGTGTTGGTTTGAATCGCTTTTTTACGAGCTTCTCTTAACGAATCTCGTTTTCTCTTTTGCTCCTCCTCTTCTTGTTTCAACTGCGTTTCGTATCTATTTTTTTGCAAAGTGATCTTTGTACGTACGTCTTCAATAAGCTGGTCGTAACCTTCTGTATCGTAGGCGTAATAAGTGTTACTCTGTGCAAACTGAAGACTATCTATATTATGCTTTGTTAAAATATAAGATTCGGGTTTAACTCCATTCTGTTCTAAGATTGTAACATTAACACCTTTAGCAGAATTGATAAGGTACATATCATACAAGATATTAACCATCTCGGTTCGAGGTATTAAGTCCTTTGGCTTTTTGGGCTTATTGAACTTTTCGCATCCAAAAACCAATATTAATAAAAGTATAATGCCAGCGTTTTTCACAATTTATCGGTTAAATGTAAGACGTCTTCCTGCTTTCGTGTCTGCAACCTTAAAGTTATTATAACATAATTTGCCATTAACAAATGTATGTGTTATTCTACTTTTAAATGTTGTGCCTTCAAAAGGCGACCATCCGCATTTATATAAAATATTTGCTTTGTTAACCGTCCATGGATTCTGAGGGTCTACAACGACTAAATCTGCATAATAGCCTTCTTTGATGTAGCCACGTTTTTCCACATCGAATAAAATGGCAGGATTATGTGCCATCTTTTGAACAATTTTTTCAATAGATATTTTACCTCTATGATAGGCCTCAAACATCGCTATAACTGCATGCTGTACTAATGGTCCTCCTGAAGGGGCTTTTGTGTAAACACTTTTCTTTTCGTCAATGGTATGTGGTGCATGATCTGTTGCAATGACGTCAATACGATCATCTAACAGCGCTTTCCACAACTGCTCTCTATCAGATTTTTGCTTAACCGCAGGATTCCACTTAATTAACGTTCCTTTTTCATCGTAGTCGTCTTCAGAAAACCACAAATGATGAATACAAACCTCTGCGGTTATCCTCTTATCCTTTAAAGGAATTTTATTGGAAAATAAACTGGTTTCCTTACCTGTAGACAGGTGGAATACATGAAGCCTTGCTCCTGTTTTTTTTGCTAATGCTATTGCTGTTGAAGACGATAAATAACAAGCCTCCTCACTTCTTATTTTGGGGTGATACTTAATAGGAATATCCTCACCGTATTGATCTGTATAGGTTTTTAGGTTTTTTCTTATGGTATCCTCGTCTTCGCAATGCACAGAAATAACCATATCGGTACTTAAAAATATTTTCTCTAATACCTTAGGATCATCCACAAGCATATTACCAGTTGACGAACCGAGAAATAATTTTAAACCCGCTACAGATTTAGGATCTACCTTTAAAATTTCATCTAAATTATCATTGGTGCCTCCAAACATAAACGAGTAGTTGGCATAGGATGTGTCTGCGGCGCGTTGAAATTTTTTATCGAGCTCAACGACTGTAGTTGTTTGCGGATTTGTATTTGGCATTTCAATAAAAGACGTGATACCACCTGCAATAGCCGCTTTAGACTCCGTTTCTATCGTTGCTTTATGAGTTAGGCCAGGCTCTCTAAAATGAACCTGATCATCTATGGCGCCAGGAATAACATAATTACCTTCTACATCTATAACATTGATGTCTGCAGATTTTATACTAATGGACGTATCAATGCTTTTTATAATGTCATCCTCTATGAGAATATCACCCTCAACGATGCTCCTCTCATTTACAATTTTTGCGTTTTTGATTAAGATTTGGTTTTTCATAGCTACTGCTTTGTAAATAAACTATTAAGTTTTAAACTTATAACTCCAAAAACAGCTTCGGAAATAATACTACCGCTCATTTTTGATTTTCCTTTGGTTCTGTCTGTAAAAATAACTGGTATCTCTACAATTTTAAATCCTTTTTTATAGGCCTTAAATTTCATTTCTATCTGAAATGCGTAGCCAACAAATCTTATGCCATCTAGGTCTAAAGCTTCGAGTACTTTTCTATGATAACACACAAACCCAGCCGTAGTGTCATGTAGTTTCATACGTGTAATCAATCTGACATACTTTGATGCACCATAAGACAATAATATGCGCGACATTGGCCAATTGACCACATTTACACCTTTAACGTAGCGCGACCCTACAGCAACGTCTGCGTTACCCGATTTACATACGTCATATAATTTATTTAGATCATCGGGATTATGCGAAAAATCTGCATCCATTTCAAAAATGAAATCATATTCTCGACCTAAACACCATTTAAACCCATCTATATAAGCCGTTCCAAGTCCGCTTTTATCTTTTCGTTCTAATAAAAAAAGTCGATCAGGAAATTCTTCTTTTAACTTTTTTACTGCATTTGCGGTTCCATCTGGTGAACTATCATCAACAACCAAAATATGATAACTGTTTTTTTGATTAAAAACAGCTTTAATTATAGCTTCAATATTTTCAATCTCATTGTATGTTGGGATGATGACAATGGCATCACTCATGTGCAAATAATTTTAGCAAAAGTAAAGTTTTTAGATATAACATAATGGTTATTTGTAATATCTATTATTTACTATAAACGAGTATTATACATAAAAATTTTCTTCCTAATTTAGGCCCATGCTAAGAGAAGTTGCATCGTACGACTGGTTTACCATATTAAGCGTCATTTGTCTAATAAGTATAGCGTTTGCTAAAGCATTGCATAGCTTGCGATTTAACGATTTTTTAATGGTTATTACCAACTCTAAGTATTTAAAAATATATTCTCGAGATCCAAAATTTATAGATAGTTTTGATAGTTTCTTGTTTGTAAATTTTGCTATTTCCTTAAGTATATTCTGTTACCTTGCTTTTTCCAATATTGTAACTCCACTGCAATTTGAACTCATTAGTTTCTTTAAATTACTATTGTTAATCAGTATTATATTGGTGGTAAAAGTTCTGTTAGAACGACTGATTGGTAGTTTATTTGAAATAGATGCCTTAATGGACGCTTATTTATTTCAAAAAACCACTTTTAAAAATTATTGTGGATTGTTATTGTTTGGGTTTAATCTCATCTTAATTTATGGAGATTCTAGTAGTAAATTTGTGATATTTTTAATGCTTTTTATGATAATTGGCATTATTCTCATAGGTTTTTTCACTTCTTACAAAAATCATCAAAAGTTACTGAATTTCAATTTTTTCTATTTTTTATTGTATCTTTGCGCACTCGAAATCGGACCTTATATCATAGTTTATAAGGTAATTAGAGACTATAACCCATAAATAAGGTTTGCTTATGAAAGTGAAAACGATTTTAGTGTCCCAGCCTGAGCCTAAGATAGAAAACTCTCCCTACTTTGAGTTAATTGAAAAACAAAAAGTAAAAGTAGACTTTCGCCCTTTTATTCATGTTGAGGGAGTGTCTTCAAAAGACATAAGACAACAGAAAGTAGATCTTACCAAATACACAGCTATTATTTTAACAAGTAGAAACTCTGTAGACCACTTCTTTAGAGTAGCTGAAGAAATGCGATTTAAGGTTCCGGATAGTATGAAATACTTCTGCCAATCTGAAGCAGTAGCCTATTACTTGCAGAAATATGTGGTATATCGTAAGCGAAAAATTTATGTAGGTAAACGTAATTTTGAAGATCTCTCACCTTTGATCAAAAAATATAAAGATGAGACCTTTTTACTACCAACTACGGATAAAGTAAAACCCATAATACCAGAAACTTTAAATGACCTAGGTATAAATTGGAAACAAGCTACCTTTTACAAAACTGTTATCAGTGATTTATCTGATCTTGCCAATGTTTACTACGATATTTTAGTTTTCTTTAGCCCATCAGGTATAGAATCGTTATTCCATAATTTTCCAGATTTTAAACAGAACAATACAAGAATTGCTGTTTTTGGAAACACAACCATACAAGCAGTCAAGGAAAAAGGATTGAGAGTAGATATAGCTGCACCAACTCCTGAGACACCATCCATGACAATGGCACTCCAGAAGTATATTGATGAGGTGAACAAGGCTAGTAAATAATTCATAGACATAAAAAAAAGCGATTCAAATTGAATCGCTTTTTTTATTAAAATGCATATCGTTGTGGTCCGCCACGCCTTATTTCTTCGGACGCATAAGATTCAAATTTCTTGAAATTCTCTCTAAACGCATTTGATAATTTAAATGCCATTGTGTAATAGGCTTTATCATCATTCCACGTTGCTCGAGGACTTAGCACTTCTGTAGGTACACCAGGACATTGTCTAGGTTGGGCAACACCAAATACAGAATGTATATGGTACTCTTCGTATGTATAATCTCCCAGTTTTCCGCCTAAGGCAGCGGTAATCATTGCACGTGTATATTTTAACTTCATTCGTGTACCAACACCATAAGGACCTCCTGTCCAACCCGTGTTTACTAACCATACGTTTACGCCAGCTTCTTTCATTTTTTTACTCAACATATCTGCATACTTCGTAGGATGTAATGGCATAAATGGTGCTCCAAAACATGCAGAAAACGACGGTTGTGGCTCAACAACACCTGCTTCTGTTCCTGCCACCTTTGCTGTATAACCAGAAATAAAATGATAGGCCGCTTGACTTGGTGTTAATTTTGAAATTGGAGGTAGTACACCAAAAGCATCAGCAGTTAAAAAGAATATGTTTTTTGGATTAGAGGCAAACGAAGGCGTTTTTATATTATCAATATGATAAATAGGATAGCTTACACGCGTATTTTGCGTAATACTGCTATCCATATAATCTACTTCGCCATTGTCTTTAAAAACTACATTTTCTAAGATAGCACCTGGTCTAATGGCTCTATAAATATCTGGTTCTTTCTCTTCAGTAAGGTCAATGACTTTAGCATAACAACCACCTTCAAAATTAAAAATGGTGTTTTCGGCTGTCCAGCCATGTTCATCATCACCTATTAACTTTCTATCTGGATCTGTAGATAAGGTCGTTTTTCCTGTTCCTGACAGTCCAAAGAAAATAGCTGTTTCACCTTCTTCACTTACATTTGCAGAGCAATGCATTGGCAATACATTTTTCTCTACTGGTAAAATAAAATTGAGCGCTGTAAAGATTCCTTTTTTCATTTCACCAGTGTAGGCAGAACCTGCTACTAGTGCAACTTTTTTTGTAAAATTTAAAATGGAGAAGTTACCTTGTCTTAGGCCATGATTTTCAGGATCTGGGCAGTTGTAACCAGGAGCACATAACACCAACCACTCTTCATTAAAATCTGCTAATTCAGCATCCGTTGGTCGTAAAAACATATTGTATATAAACATGTTAGACCAAGGGTATTCTGTAAGTGTCCGCACATTCATTCTATATTTTGGCTCAGCACAAACATAGCCGTCTCTTACATACACTTCTTTTCCGCTTAGATAAGATTCAATCTCTTTTTGCAAAAAATCGAAATTCTCTGGAGAAATTGGTTTGTTAGATTTTCCCCACCAAATGCGGTCTTCGG
>JABDIQ010000122.1 GCA_013003655.1 Winogradskyella sp.
TGCGGAAGTCGCTCTGCAATATTGATCGCTGCAAAGAAACCAGCAGCACCTCCTCCTACGATTATTATATCTTTTGTCAATACATCCATTGAATGTTTATTTCTTTAACACTTTAAAATACAGTCTGTAATTACGATATTTGATGTAAATCATAAAATTACAATGTTAAGCATCTCTAGACTAATTATCCTATTTGTTTTTGCCATGTCTTGTAAAACCGGCAAGCTAGAGGTCGTTGCAGATTTACCTTTACGGCTAGAAGAAGCGTCTGCTATTGAAGCGGTTAAAGGGTCTAATTTGTTATGGACCATTGAAGACTCGGGAAATAAAAATAACATCTATGGCATGGACCTTAAAGGCAATTTGATAAAGAATATTGACATTAGCAATTCTAGCAATATTGATTGGGAAGATTTAACCTCTGACGATGAAGGTAATCTCTACATTGGCGATTTTGGTAATAACAGTAAAAACCGAGATGATTTTACAATTTATAAGGTCTCAAATTTAAGCGATGACGAAACTACCGCTGAGCGAATTAATTTTACGTTACCTAAGGACGTAAAGTCTGAAGATTTTGAAGCTTTCTTTATTTACAATGATTTCTTTTATGTTTTTAGTAAAGAAAATAAGAGCAGTATATTACTAAAGGTGCCAAACCGCGTTGGAAAGCATACGGCTACTTTAATTGAAGATTTTAATTTAGATGGTAAACACCACAAAATTACATCTGCAGATATTAGTGATAACGGCAAAACTGTAGTATTACTAAATCATGATAAATTATGGAAACTCTCTAATTTTAAAGGCGACAACTTCTTAGATGGTAAAATAGAAGAACTTAAGTTTGAGCACGATTCTCAAAAAGAAGGTATTTGTTTTAGAACAAACGGTTCTGTCTATATTACTGATGAAAGAGATAAAAGTGAAGGTGGCAATCTATACACTTTTAATCTCAATTAAAAATTTAGCCCAAATCCGAAAGAGAATCGCAAGCCCTCATCACTATTAAAGAAATTAAACGTCCCTGATAAACTTTCTGCTGCAGTAATCCAAAAACCTCCACCATAATCATTGTGCCAAATTTCTGAGGTATCATTTTTAACCCAAACACGACCAACATCACCTCCACCAAAAATACCAATTTGCAAAGGCAAGGTATTTGTTTTAAACGACGGAAAACTATAACGCAAATCTGCACTACCCACAAAAGAGTTCTGTCCTGTAAATCGCTCTGTTCTGTAACCTCTTAATCCGTTTCTACCACCAATATTGGCTGCTTGATAAAAAATAAGACCATTTCCAATTCTAATTTGAGTGCGGACGTCAGTTTTTAGTACTAGTTTTTTGTTTCTGGTTAAAGAATTATAAAAACCAAGGTTTGAATTAAGATAACCATAAGTGTATTCGGTGTTTTCAAACTCCGTTTTACCACCTACTTGAAGCATAAAGGTCATTCCTTTTTTAGGATTAATCTTATCATCAAAACTGGCATAATTAAATTGTGCTTCTAAGCCTCCAAAAAAGCGTCTCTTATAAAATTCCGATTCACTAGCTGGGACAAAATCATTTGTAATAAATCTGTTTTCAGTATCGTCTAACTTAACACCTTCAAAAATAGTCCTTATACCAAAGTCACTACCAAAGTCTCCTTTTTTAAGTATTCCAGCTCTTATGGCCATTATACTTGTTTTTACACGATTATAATCTAAATCTAACGCATCATCATTATTTACCGTTTCGTTACCAAACCCAAAGAAGTTATTGGTAAAATTCTCTGATGTAAATTGCCCACCAATATGCAAATTCCAGTCATTCATAATATTAGCAAACTCACCATCATAGTTTAATGAAAATCCTTTTGTAGCAAAGAAATAACCACCTTTAAATCGATGTTGTTGCGAAAACGGATTTCGTTGAAATCCTTTAGTAGTTCTAGCATATTGAAACCCAACGAGAAAACCATCGTCTGGATTAAAACCTATGGCTGGTGTAATTAAACTTGTTTTGGTAATGTTCTTATTAAAATCAAACAGATTTAATTTATAAACATCTGTAAATCGTATTGTTCCTCCGTTTTTTTCTTGAACTGTATTCTTCTTACTTTCATGATCGTACACCTTAATACGTCTTCCGTTTTTAATGATGTAGGTGTCATTTTCTTGCCCACCAATGAGTCTTATAAATATTGGATTATTAGCTTTTCCGCTTACTTCAAAAATATCTTTGTCGTCTAATCCGTATATCCACATTTCTTTGGTAATATCTTTATTAAAGGTTCTATCGACCAAAACATCTGCCTTTTCTCCGTCGATAATTCTTGAAATTTTCACATGTGTTTCATTGTTACCAGTACGTTTTACTTCTATATAATCATCTTTATCGGTTCCAGTTAAGATCACCAATTTATTTAAATGGTTATAATATCTTGTTGCTATATCTTGTAGATTGGCCTTTCTTCCTTTAAGTTTCTCTTTGATTTCAGCTAATGTTTGGTCTTGAACCGCTTCAGGAACTTTTGTAAACGCTTGGTCAATAATGTCATCGGTTATATTGTCCTGCAAGAATTTAGCTTGTTCTATCCAGGTATTTATATCTGCTTGCTGAATTAATACTCTATCAAGTTTTATACCTGCAGCGTTCATCCAATCAATATGTTCTAACTTATCATCATAAACCTGTAGCTGTTTGGTTGAGCCCGATATAACGCGCATAACATCTAACAATGCACCATCAAAATTTGAAAATACTTGATCTCTATCTCGTGGAATTGGTTTGTAGTAGTGATCGCCATTTTCCATATCAAACTGTGCCCAACGCCATTGATCTTGGTGCCTGTCCCAATCACCAATGAGCATATCAAATAATCGTGCCCTTACAAATGCATTTTCATCGATTTTGTGTTCTTCATCCTCTCTTATCTTTTCAATTATATCGTGAGTGCTCTCTATATCATCGGCATATCCAAAATTTTTCTCATCAGAATAATTGTCTTCAGGGCGTTCCTCTATCATGTATAATTCCCCTCCATATTCCTCATTGTATTCGCCCAAATATTTGTGTTTTGGAATAAAATAGAGTTTTGGATTTGTGTGATAGATTTCAGCCGCATCCGACAAATCTGGAACCACGGCAAAAGCGTAAGGATGTGCCGCAGTATAAAAGTCTAAAATTAATTCTTCGACTTTTGTTTTTTCAAATTCATCCTGAATATAATTGTCCTTAAATAATACAGTCTGTAAATATTGAGTAGCGCTTTTTCGAAGTGCACGCATATTAAGTTCTCTTCCGTCTTTTGTTTTTAAGCGTAAAGATCTGGTTTGGTGTCCTCCACCTTTCCTAACTATTTTCAAACCGCCATAAAGAGTGTCTAGCGTGGCCACTTGTGCCTTTATTTTTGTACTGTATACATCGCGATAATGATCTCCCCAAACCGATTCAAAAAAACCAGAAACATCGGTTTCTTCTTTTTTATAGATGGAAACTTCTACCTCCTGAGGAAAGGTCTCTGGTAAAGTTGACACATCAAACTTTTTCTTTGGAGGAAAAATTTCTTTAGTGTATAACAGTTTAGGCTTGCCATTGTCTTCACCATAGTATCTAACCCATGTGCTTTTATCTTTAAATATCGTTAGTTCTGCAAAGCCTTGTTGACCCGTAGAGAAGAGCCCATTATTACTTAATTCTGCATAAGATTCTTTTACTCCAGAACCTGAAACAATTTGTTTTATTCGATCTTGCTCAATGTACTGCAAGGTATGCTCATGACCAGATACAAAAACCAAATTTTTAGAATCTATGGCCATGGTTTCAATTCGATTCATTAATGAATTATAGCGTTCATTATATCTATCTTGAATAGACACGCCACCTTGTGTCCGTAATTGCGTAATGACTGAACCAAGAAAAGGTAATGGAATTTTTTCTTGTAACGGAAAAAGATGTTTAATAGCTGCATATTTTCCACCATGCGAACCATTAGTATACATAGGATGATGCATGGCAAACACAATAGTTTTATTCTGAGCCTTTTTTAATTCGCCTTCAATTTCTATAAAAAATCGTTCTCTGGTCTTTATCTCACATTCGTCATTTATGGTTGGGTGATCATTCCAATTTTCTAAATACCATTCAGAATCTATTATAATAAGTTGAACCGTATCACTAACATCAATACTCTCAAGAGGACAGCCATTTTCAGGCTGAAAGGCGTTTTTACCAAGTGCATCCTCAATATATTTTTCTTGTCGTTTTAAGCCTTTTAACCCATTGGCATACCAATCGTGGTTTCCAGGAATAAAAATGGTTCGGCCTTTAAAATTGCTAACAGCAGTGATCTGAGCATCTAAATGATTTTCTGCAATTGCTCTTTTTTTTGACTCTTTTTCTGGTAAGCCTGCAGGATAAATATTATCGCCTAAATAAATGGTATAATCTCCTTTGGTTTCTTTTGTAGCCACATAATTATTAAAAGCTTTTAATGCTCCAGACATGCCTCCTATTGGGGATTTTCCTGCATCACCAACCAAATAAAATGTCTTGTCAATTTCTTTATCTGGAAAGCCAACTGCCTTATGATTATCATCATCATATTGAGGTGCGTAAGTAGCACAAGCTGTAAATATAAAAGTGATTAATAGAATATATAGCGATTTAAAAATCTTCATGTTGAATGTGTTGGGTTTTGAATTAGGCGAAATGCTTATTATAAAGATATTGCTTTTACTTTTAATTTGGACCATTCTGTTTATACAGTTTAATATGTGATTCTCAATAACAGAATTAAGAACTACAAGATAACATTGAACAGCCCACCTTATGTCTTGCCCATTCTGGACGTTTAGCAAACCATTTTTTGAATTTAGGTTGCTCCTTATAAGGGTTTTTTAGCATTTGAAACAGCTCATCTATCATTGCATAATCGCCTTTGTCTGCATCATCTATGGCTAGTTGGGCCATATAATTTCGCAATACGTATTTAGGATTGACAGTATTCATTTTTGCCTTTCGTTGTTGATCTGTTGACGATTCTTGTTTTAAACGTTTGGCATAAGACATAAACCAACCGTTCCATCGTTTTTCAATGTTTGCCACAACCTCATCAGGTTTGTAAAAAGAATCTTTAATGGTTTCCATTCCGCTTTTGGGATTATCTTTTTTAAAGTTGGCTAAACTTCTAAAGAAGATAGTCATATCGGTTTCTGTAAGGTGTAATATGTCTTCAAGTTCTTCAATGAGTTTAGGATCATCTTCATCCTCTAAATATAGGCCTAATTTAGTACGCATCATTTCCAGCGATAGACGTTCAAAATCTGCTTGATATTGATTCAAAATGTTCTCAAATGGTTGAGCTTCGTTAACTAATGGATAAAGGGTATTTGCTAATTGTAATAAATTCCAAAGTCCTATGTTCGGTTGATTGCCAAATCTATAGCGTTTGTGTTCTCGATCCGTTGTGTTTGGCGTCCAACCATAATCGTAACCTTCTAACCAACCATAAGGACCATAATCTATGGTTAAACCTAATATGGACATGTTATCGGTATTCATTACGCCATGTACAAATCCTACGCGTTGCCAATGAATAATCATTGCTAATGTACGTTCTGTAACTTCTTTAAAAAATTGAATATAGGTTTCTGGAGATGGTTTCCCTAATTGTGAAAAATGATGTTGTATGGTATAATCTACCAGTGTTTTAAGCGTTTCTTCATCTTGCCTTGCAGCAAAAATCTGATAGCTGCCAAAACGCAAAAACGATTCGGCTACTCTGCATACAATGGCACCTTTTTCGTAAGCCGGATTACCATCGTACATGACATCTCGTAACACTTTATCTCCTGTCAAGGCTAAAGACAGAGCACGTGTTGTTGGCACACCTAAATGAAACATAGCTTCGCTACATAAATATTCCCTAATTGATGAGCGCAATACAGCCAAACCATCGGCACTTCTGGAATATGGTGTTTCTCCTGCACCTTTTAATTGTAACTGCCAATTTTTGTTTTGATGCTCTACTTCGCATAAATTTATAGCACGTCCATCACCCAATTGACCAGCCCATTGACCAAATTGGTGACCACCATAACACATAGCATAAGGATTGGTGTTTGGTAATATAGAATTCCCAGTGAATACTTCTAAAAATTGATTGTTTCTTGAATCGGACTCCGATAGGCCTAAATTTTTTAGCATCTCTGGTGATACGTGAATCAATTCTGGATTTGAGGTAGATGTTGGACTTACAAATGAAAAACAAGATTTCGTGACTTGCCTTCTCTTATTCTCTAGAACAGGATCTGCTGGCAATTCTTTATTGAATTTGTCTTTTATATTGAGTCTCATTGCTATGATTTAAATCCTAAAAAAGGCTTTAATGTTCTGGGTTTAAATTATTCCAATTTATCAGCGTACAGTTTTCTCAGTTTTACCAATTTTGGAGTTATTACAAAATTACAATAGCCTTGTTCTTTATTGTTTTTGTAATAGTCTTGATGATAGTCTTCAGCTTTATAAAACACCTCTAATGGCGATAATTCGGTAACTATAGGATCTTCATAATAAGTAGCCATTGCCTTCAATACGTCTTCAGCTATTTTCTTTTGTGCATCATCATGATAAAATATTACCGATCGGTATTGTGTTCCTTTATCAGCACCTTGTCTGTTTAAAGTAGTAGGATCATGCGTGGTCATAAAAATTATCAATAATTCTTCGTAAGAGATTATATCTGTATTAAACGTAATTTGAATTACTTCTGCATGACCTGTTAAACCAGAACATATTTCTCTGTAAGTTGGATGTCCTGGTGCGTTTCCACCAGAGTAACCAGAGACAACACTCTCAACACCTTTTAGTTCCTGAAACACAGCTTCGGTACACCAAAAACAACCACCGCCAACGGTAGCAATTTGTATATTTTTATCCATTTGTGGTCTCCTTTTCTAGTTGCATTGATTCTGAATTTATACAATATCGTAAACCACTGGGATCTGGACCATCTGGGAAAACATGCCCTAAATGGGCATCGCAAGTATTGCACATCACCTCAACGCGCACCATACCAAATGACGTGTCGCGTTGGTATTTAATAGCGTTATCCTTTATGGGTTGTGTAAAGCTAGGCCATCCTGTACCAGACTCAAACTTAATCGTTGAATCAAACAAAGGTGTATTGCAACACACACAGTTGTATTTACCAGCTTCATGTATGCCGCACAGGGCACCACTATGCGGTCGTTCTGTCCCTTTTAATCTTGTAATTCTAAATTGCTCTAGTGTCAATTCTTGCTGCCATTGCTCTTCAGTTTTTTCTACACGTTGATCTGGTGAAGGGTTTCCGTTCACCGAATAATCAATTACATCTTTCCAAGTAATCATAATTTATTTTCTTTCTTTTTCAACTAATTTTTTCTAATACACATAAATATAGTCGTTATTTTATTATTTCCCTTACCTTACAATTGATAGTATCTATAGCTGTATTTTTATTGTAATTTAGTATTTTGTGGATTGAAATAAAACTGGAATTTTATGTCGAAATTGATTAAGAAAGCTGAAGAATTTGTGTTTGATTTATTTAAAAATGAATTAGACTCATCCTTTATATATCATAACTACACTCATACTGAGCGTGTTTTACGCAGTATAAGAGAAATCATAGAAAATAGTGATATTGACAAAAAAGATGCTGAAGTTTTAGAACTTGCAGCCTTACTTCATGACACAGGCTATATTAATACTATTGAAGGACATGAAGAAGAAAGTGTAAAAATTGCTACTAAATTTTTAAAGGAACAAAAGGCAGATGATAAAATCATTGATGCAGTGAATGAATGCATCATGGCAACCAAATTTAAGAATACTCCTGAGACAGAACTTGGTAAAATTATACGAGATGCAGACTCTTCTCATTTTGGTAAAAAATACTTTAATGAAGCTAGTGAGTTTTTAAGAAAAGAACTCGAATTTCAAGGCATAGCCAATTACACACCTATAGAGTGGAATAACGAAAACATTAAAATCTTAACCAAAAAGCACGAATATTATACAGACTACGCACTAAAGAATTGGCAGCCCAGAAAAGAGAAAAATTTAGCAAAGCTTATTAAAACCAAGAAAAAGCGAAAAGTAAAATTAAAAACCGAAGAACTCAAGGCAAAATACAAGGCGCAATATAAAAATGAAAGTCCGGAACGCGGTATCCAAACGTTTTATAGAGTGGCTTTAAGAAACCACATTAAACTTAGTGATATTGCAGATACAAAAGCTAATATTCTGCTTTCAGTGAACGCAATAATTATCTCATTGGTCCTTGCTAATTTAATCTCTAAACTAGATACTAATCCTTACCTCGTTTATCCTACGGCCGTCTTTACATTATCCTGTGTCATTTCCATGATACTATCTATTATTGC
>JABDIQ010000134.1 GCA_013003655.1 Winogradskyella sp.
CCAAGAGCTGTAAATGTTGAATTTAACTTACTCATTAATGATACACCTATTACCTTTAAAAAACCGGTTGTTTATAGATATTCAAAACCAGATGAAGGTGAGCTTTATCGACCGTTTGAAATAACACCAGCAGTTACAGCTTCAATTTCTAATAAAGTCATCATTTTTGAAAACGATCAACCCAAAGATGTCGAGGTATTAGTTAAAGCAGGAAGAGACACTATTGAAGGATTCGTAAAAATGGCCTATCCAAATGATTGGAGTGTCTATCCTAATCAGCAAAAAATTAATATTAAAACCAAGAATGAAATTCAGAAACTAGTATTTACAGTCATTCCACCAAAAGCTCAAAGCGAAGGCTATATGACACCAATAGTAAATGTAGATGGTGAATTTTTCACAGATGAACTGGTGGAGATCAATTACGACCATATTCCATTTCAAACTGTATTGTTACCTAGTCTTAGTAAGGTTGTACGATTAAATATAAAGAAACAAGGTGCCAATATAGGATATATTGAAGGTGCTGGTGACGCTATTCCTGAAAGTCTAAGGCAAATTGGTTATACTGTAACTATCATTGATCCAAATTCCATTTCAAGCAGTAATCTTTCCGAATTTGATGCTATCATTACTGGGATAAGAGCTTACAATGTGGTTGACGACCTAAAATTTAAACAAAAGTTTCTCTTTGATTATGTCGCTAATGGTGGAAATCTCATTATACAATACAATACCAGTAGAGGGTTAATAATGGATGAGCTTGCACCCTACGACTTAAATCTAAGTAGAGATCGAGTAACAGACGAAAATGCAGAAGTGCGAATTCTAGATAAAAATCACCCTGTTTTAAACCATCCAAACAAAATTACCGAACAAGATTTTGAAGGTTGGGTACAAGAGCGTGGCTTATATTTTCCCGATGCTTGGGCGTCTGAGTTCACACCACTCTTATCTATAAACGATCCAGGTGAAAATCCAAAAGAAGGCAGTTTATTGGTAGCTAAATATGGTAAGGGAAATTATATATATACGGGTTTAAGCTTTTTTAGAGAGTTTCCTGCTGGTGTACCAGGTGCCTATAAATTATTTGCTAACTTACTCTCACTAGGAAAAGAACCACTACAACCAACAACCAAAATAATGGATTAGTTATGGAAGAAACACCACCAAAAGAAAAATGGGATAAGATGTACACCATTGTGCTTATAGCAAATGCCATCTATATCGTGTTATTTTATTTCATCACTGTTTCATTAGCCTAATTATGAAAATGTTTGAAACCTTAAATTGGTTAGATTGGCTTATTCTCTCTGTTACGCTCTTAACGATAGTTAGTTACGGCACTTATAAAACACGAAAGAATAAAAATGTCCAAGACTATGTTAGAGGTGGTAATTCATCACATTGGTGGACTATAGGACTATCGGTAATGGCAACCCAAGCCAGTGCTATCACTTTTCTCTCTACACCTGGACAGGCTTTTCATTCTGGAATGGGTTTCGTACAATTTTATTTTGGCGTACCTATTGCTATGGTCGTCATTTGCATGGTCTTTATTCCATTATATCATAGACTTAAAGTATATACAGCTTACGAATTTCTAGAAAATAGATTTGATCTTAAAACACGAAGTTTAACAGCTATCTTATTTCTAATTCAACGTGGACTATCAGCAGGTATTACCATTTTTGCTCCAGCTATTATTTTGTCTGCCGTCTTAGGCTGGAATCTTACTATTCTAAATATTGTCATCGGGGTTTTGGTTATTATATATACCGTTTCAGGTGGCACAAAGGCAGTGAGCGTCACTCAAAAGCATCAAATGGCTGTTATATTCACTGGAATGTTCGTGGCATTCTTTCTTATTATTAGTTATTTGCCCGATGATATCACTTTCAGTAAAGCACTGGAGATTGCTGGTGCAAGCGGAAAAATGGAAGTGTTAGATTTTTCGTTCGATCTTAATAATCGTTATACCTTTTGGAGTGGCATTATTGGAGGAAGTTTTTTAGCGCTCTCCTACTTCGGTACAGATCAAAGTCAGGTGCAGCGTTATCTCAGTGGTAAGTCTATTAGAGAGATGCGATTAGGTATGATATTTAATGGATTGCTTAAAGTGCCAATGCAGTTTTTTATTCTCCTAGTGGGTGTTATGGTTTTTGTTTTTTACCAGTTTAATGAATCGCCATTAAATTTCAATCCACAAGCCCACGAAACAGTTGTAACATCTAGCTATTCTCAGGACTATGAAAATCTCATTAACGAACAATCTCAGCTATTTGAAACTAAGAAAGAGTTGATCAATGACTATCTCAACACAAAAAACGCTGAAGCATTAGTAGCAATAAGAGCTGCTAATTTAAAAGATGACGAACTTCGTGAAAAGGCCAAAGTGATTATCGATAAAGCAGCAGACCAACAATTATTAAAAGTAGAAACTAACGACAAGGATTATGTGTTTATTCACTTTATTCTTAACAACCT
>JABDIQ010000161.1 GCA_013003655.1 Winogradskyella sp.
GGCGGCACAGCCGAGCCGTTGTTTGTTATTGATACAGACGTTGATAATAACATTATATATACAGGTCAGGGTAAAGCGCACCCAGGATTATACAAAAGAGCATTATTTGTAGATAATTCTGAATTGCATTGGATTAGAGAAGATTTAGCCTTAAAAGCGGATGAGTCTATGCCAGTCCTGGCAAGAATAAGATACAGGCAACCATTACAACAAGCCACCTTATACAAAGTTGAGTCAGGACTCTACGTTGAGTTTGCGCAACCACAATCAGCGATTACCGAAGGTCAGTTTGTAGCTTGGTACTTAGAAGATGAGTTGGTAGGTTCTGGAGTAATTTCTTAACTTGCAGAAAACAACATAAAATGAAAAACCTACTTATTCTGCTGTTGTTAATGGCAATACCGCCTCTTGTAGCTCAGGAAGATGCATGGGTATATTTAACGGATAAGCCAAATGTTACAGCCTCAATAAATAATCCTATTTCCATATTAACGCAAAAGGCCATAGATCGTAAGAACAGACATGGTATTTTTATTGATGACCGCGATGTGCCTGTCTATGAAGATTATATTTCACAATTAAAAGCGCAACCTGGAATTACAGTTTTAGCCAAATCTAAATGGTTTAATGCAATATATGTGCGCGGAACTCAAAGTAATATAAATGCCTTAAACAGTTTAAGCTTTGTAGATTATATTCAATTTGCTGATTCTAATCTTAACGCCAGAAATAGATCAATAGCCATTGACCATAAATTTCAGATTGAAAACCAACAAACTACATTTGTTTATGGTAATACTCAAAATCAGGTTGAAATGATAGCTACTGAGCAACTTCATCTAGATGACTACACAGGTGAAGGTATTACAATTGCTGTTATGGACAGTGGCTTTCCAGATGTCAATACAATTGCTGCATTTAGTAGGCTCAGAACCAATGGAGATCTTCTAGATGGCTATGATTTTGTAGATAGAACTGCTAATATTTACGCTTACGCAGGAAGTTCTCATGGAACACGAGTATTAAGCGATATGGCTGGGTATATTGAAAATCAATTTGTAGGTACCGCACCAGATGCGTCTTATTATTTGTTTAGAACGGAAGATGCTGCAAGCGAAAATCCAGT
>JABDIQ010000184.1 GCA_013003655.1 Winogradskyella sp.
GAAAAAACAGAAAAGCTGCAAGAAGGATGATTTTAGAATATTGAAAATTCATTTTAATAGCCTAACTTTATCAAATATAACCAATAACCAACGGATTATCACAAAATACCTAACCATATTAAATTACAGAACGGTCATAGTATTGGTCTTATCAGTTGTAATTACCTACGCCTGCTATCTCTTCAATGTACGGTTTAATATAGACCTTACGCTCTTGAGTATTGCTATTATTTTCCCTTTGGTCTTTTCTATACGAGGGTCGTTTAGACGTCGTGAGAATGCTATGGAACACCTCAGCGAATTTAAAAGCACACTGCATACTGTAGAACATTATTTATTGAGTAAGCCTGAACTTGTGGATCTTTTTGCGACCGAGGTTAGAGCTATTTTAAACGACATCAATACAACGGTTTTAGACCACCTAAGCCAGCACGATGATGACATGAAAGCTACAGATAAAGCCATGAGCAAGATGGCGACTTTTATGCAACAGCATCACGATAACATTCCCAGACAAGTTAAGGATAAGGTGATACGATTTATGAAAGACATGCATGAGTCTGTAGAAAATCTTAACGCCATACACATCCACAGAACACCGATAAGTCTTAAGGCCTACTGCCTTATTTTTATTAATATATTTCCGTTTATTTACACACCAACCATTATTATGAATGTTGGTGCTAGCCAACCTATATGGATCGTTTATGGTATTGTTATCCTTACGCAGTTTATACTTATTTCACTGTATAATATTCAAAATCAGTTGGAATATCCGTTTGACAGTATTGGGATTGATGATATTAATCTGGAAAATTTCAGATTAGAGCGCTAAATGCTATTATGGTGATATCTTAAACCGCCAGCCGCTTTTCAAAATAATCTTTTAGAATAAAGATCTGTACACCAAGCATAGCTACGAGACCCAAAACGGCATAGAATAAGGTTTTAGAACCATTGAAATTCCACTGTAACGGTAGATCTGTACCAGCCATAAACTGCTGTAGATAACCACCTTTTGTAGCATCTGCATTAAACATTATCCATGTGGCAACGCCTACAAACAGCACGCCGATGACTATCCACGCTATGGTAGGTATCAAGGGTTTATGCGTCGTAACAGCACTGGTCTTAACTGGCTGCAATTGTGCCATGACCTTTGAGGTAAAGTCTGCTGGCGCAGCCTCTGGTGTATCATAGGTCATCACTTTTTTAATGAGTTGGTCTAACTGCTTTTCATCCTGTTCCATAGTACATGATCTTATGTTGTTGTTGCATGGTCTCCTCTAGTATAGTGGCCAATTTTTTTCTGGCTCTAAATAATTTTACCTTAACCGTATTGGCTTCAATATTGATGATCTCAGCCATCTCCTGAAGGGATAGATCTTCAAAATAAAACATTTGCAACACCAAACGGTAATCCTCTGGTAATTGTGCCAAACTGTTTTTTATAAGCTGTTGTTTTTCCGCTTCAATAAGTTGCTCTAACGCATTATCCACGCACTTTAATCGTTCTGTCGTAAAGCCATCAATAGGCACGTCGTTACGGTATTTCTTATTCTTTTTTAGCCGATCTAAACTATTGTTATAAGCAATCTTATAGATCCATGTGGATAGTTTAGATTGGCCTTTAAAGCTACTCAGCTGTTTAAATACTTTAATAAAGGTGTCTTGAGCTACCTCCTCTGCCTCTTCTCTATGTTGTAACAGTTTTAACGCCACATTAAACACCAAATCTTTATACCTATCCACTAATTGGGCATAGGCCAAAGTATCACCATTAGCCACAGCTTTAATAATTGATTGATCGTTAGTTGGTGTCATTGTGTTATAAGACGACTGCTTTGAGCTAAAGGTTACACTAAAAAAATAATAATGTACTGTAACCTTTTATCAACCTCTGTCGTCATAGGTTATGAATTCTAAAATTAATCAATTAAAAAACTAACATTATGGACGAAGAGATTTTAATTCCAATAAGTTTTTTCTTAGCGATATTTGGTATAGTTTACCTATACCTCAACACGCGAAACAAAGAACGCTTAGCGCTAATAGAAAAAGGTGCTGAAGCCAGTATATTTAATAAAGGTGGCCATACCGCACCAATATGGAAAGTGCTTATCCTTAATATTGCACTATTACTTATGAGTATTGGTATAGGTATTTTTGTAGCATCCTTATTAGATTACGGATTGGGCGTTGATGAAGATGTTGCCTATCCTGCAACCATTTTCCTTATGGCTGGTATTGGCTTGTTTGTAGGCTTTACCATGACCAAAAATCTAGACAACAACTAAACACACACTAACTCAACCATTAAAAACGTCTCTTAGGAGGCGTTTTTTTATGCCGTGAAATGATGTATCTTTAAATCCCATATCGTACATAATGCAAAGATTTTTAGTTTTACTCTATTTAAGTTGTGGTTTTGGTTTTGGCCAGATAACCGTTATAGACAGCCTCACCACCTATCCTGTAAGTTATGCAGCCATCTCCTTTGGCAATGGCAATGGGTTGTTTGCCGATGACCAAGGCCAATTTGTATTTACAAAAAAATTATATCCCGATATTGACAGTCTGTATATCTCTGCACTAGGTTATAAAGACTTAAATCTTGCCACTAAAGACCTCAAACAGCAGCTATTACTTCAACCGCAGACCGATGTCCTGGATGAAGTATTGATAGGTGTAAGTTTGGGCCGAAAATTTAAGACCGAAAAGTACAAAGCCTACCTCGATGACGATTATTACAACTGCTGGTTGCCCACTATTGAGTCTGAAATTGCGGTGTTTATTGAACATCCTGATGACAAAGACCGACAACTCAGTAGCGTTATCTTCCCTATAGCGTTAGAGTCTAAGGATTGGTCTCAACGCAAGCGCAGCAATGCCGATAAAAAGAAATTCTCCACCCTCTTTAACGTAAAGTTCTATACCAACAACGGCGGATTACCAGGCAAGCCACTCACTTACGAAACTGTAGTGTTTAGAGCCACCCAAAAGAATGGCGACTCCTATACCTTAGATGTTACCGACTATACCCTTAACATGCCCAAAGATGGTATGTTTGTTTCTCTGCAAGTGATGGGTTATACCGATAAGGCTGGCCGCTTGTTACCCAATAAAAAATATAAGGAAATAAAACGCGGCAGTGATGTGGTAAAGATACCTACCAATTTTAGACCATTGCTACCCTTTACTAACGAGATAGACCCACACCAAACCTATGTGAAACGCGTATTTATTAATAACAACCAATGGGTGCCTTTTAAAAAAGGCAGTGGTTTTAAATCTACGCTTTTAGATAAAGGCTATTATAACTACGGTATAGGTTATACCGCTAAAGTCTACAAAGATGAGTGAACCTTTAGGCCTATATATTATGGCAGCGCTGTATGTTTTTGCTGGACTGATGCATTTTATACGGCCCAAAATGTATTTGCGCATTATGCCCAGATATTTACCAGCCCATAAGGCTTTGGTATTTTGGAGTGGTGTTTCCGAGATCTTATTGGGTGTAGCACTGTGTATACCAGGCTTAAAAGCCTTAGCCATTTATGGCATTATAGCCATGTTGCTGGTGTTTTTGTTGGTGCATGTGTATATGCTTAGCAGTAAAAAAGCTGCAGCAGGCTTTCCGCGTTGGGTGTTGTTATTGCGTTTACCGCTACAATTTGCACTGATGTATTGGGCCTATAGTTATTTGTAGGAAAATACAATTTGCATAAAAAATTAAGTATCTTTAGTTGATATACA
>JABDIQ010000186.1 GCA_013003655.1 Winogradskyella sp.
AGATACCATTGTCTTCTTTCTTTTGTCCAATGCCCCATTTTTCAGCCCATTGCGCTCCAAGAAAATTGATGTATTCACCTTCTGTTGAACTTATAATGGCTACTACAATTTGAGTAGATGTAGTATCAGAATACTTAATGAGTTTTCGTTCAAGAGATTGCTTTTCAGAATTAGATAACAATCCAATATAATCGTAAACACTGGTTTCAAATTCTGGTTTTGGTGGAATACTGTATTGTGCATACAGCGATTGCCCTAAACAAAGACCAAGGATAAAAATGAAAATGATGTATTTAATTCGTTTCATTAGCCTTTAGAAATAGAATTATCTAATTCATTGCTAT
Organism: Winogradskyella sp.; assembly: GCA_013003655.1. Classification (GTDB taxonomy): domain Bacteria; phylum Bacteroidota; class Bacteroidia; order Flavobacteriales; family Flavobacteriaceae; genus JABDIQ01. Next base: position 345 of record JABDIQ010000186.1, read on the forward strand.
CACCATGAATCCATGGAAAAAATTTGGCAAGTTCGGTCCCAGCTTTATTAATACCATCAATCAGTCCTTGTTTATAATTTCCTTTTTGAAATTGAATAGCTACGGCATTTTTAACCAAAGTCCAAAATGGATCTCCCACGTGATCATGAATACCTTTGTCGCCATATATTGCAAATTGCTTGTTGTCTAACGCAACATAGAAGAGCACACCATTTTGAAGTTTGGTATTATCCATTTTCAGAAAATGAAAGACCTCCTTAGCATGGTCTAATACATCAGTATCACACTTTTGTTCTATGTGAACTCTAATCTCACCTGATGTTTTTAGTTCTGCACGACGAATTGCCTCTATGATTTCCTGTTCCTCGTTTTGTGTAAGGAAATCTTCAATGTAAGTCATTTCAAATTAGTTAAAGTTGAAATCAACATCTGGTGCATTTTCACTTCCTGGATCTGCAGAGTATCTCGGCATATCTTCAAAATTGAACATATTTGCCAAGATCTTGTTTGGGAATTTTGAAATGTGGATATCGTAAATATTCACAGCTTCATTATACTTATTACGTGCAATATTAATACGATTTTCGGTGCCTTCTAACTGACTTTGTAATTCTAAGAAATTCTGATTGGCTTTCAGTTCAGGATAACGTTCAACAGAGACTAAGAGTTTAGATAATGCACCACTGAGTCCACTTTGAGCTTGTTGAAAAGCAGCCATATTTTCTGGAGTAAGACTACCTGCATCTATTGTTGTTGAAGTAGCTTTTGCTCGTGCTTCTATAACTTCTCTTAAGGTGGTTCGCTCAAAATCTGCCGCCCCTTGTACCGTTTTTACCAAATTACCAATGAGGTCATTTCGTCGTTGGTAAGAGCTTTCTACATTAGACCACTCGGTTTTTGCATTAGCTTGATATTCAACAGCAGTATTATTAAAACCTACTGCCCAATTGTAAATGCCAAAGGCAACTACAGCGATTATTATTACTGGAATGAGCCACTTTTTCATGTTAGATTGATTTATAGTTGTTGTTTTATTTTTAGGAGTTGAGCTTTTATACCTTCTAGTTTTTCAATGATCTCAAATTGATCTAATGCTTTTTTCTTTTCTTCTTTAAGATGAGTCTTAGCACCTTCTAGTGTAAAGCCGCGTTCTTTGACCAGATGGTAAATAAATTTAAGATTTTTAATATCCTCTGGTGTAAATTTACGATTGCCCTTGGCATTCTTTTTAGGTTTGATGATATCAAACTCTTTTTCCCAAAAACGAATTAAACTTGTATTAACGTTAAATGCCTTGGCTACTTCACCAATGCCGTAATATCGTTTTTCAGGTAATTCTATATGCATGTTTAGTCGAGTGATTGATTCTCTAATGATGCCTTTTCTAATAATTTCGCAAATTCATCTGCAGATAAATTGCCATAATAGAAATTGATTGGGTTAATGCGTTCTCCGTCTTTAAATATCTCATAATGAAGATGAGGTGCCTCTGATCTTCCTGTGCTTCCAACAAAACCAATAAGATCTCCGCGTTTTACACGCTGATTAACACGAACATTATACTTGTAGAGGTGTGCATATAACGACACATAGCCAAACCCATGATCTATGCGAATGTGCTTGCCATAACCTGAGGCACTATTATCAGCTCTTGCAACAACACCATCGCCAGAAGCATATATTGGAGTTCCTCTTGGTGCGGTAAAATCCATACCAAAATGAAACTTTCTTACTTTAGTAAAAGGATCTGTTCGGTAACCATAACCAGAAGCCATTCTGGTCAATTCTTCATTATTAACAGGCTGTATAGCTGGTATAGCCGTTAAAAACTTCTCTTTGTCTTCTGCCAAAACAGCTATTTCGTCTAACGATTTGGATTGAACAACAATAGCCTTTTCAAGAATATCGAGGCGTTTGTTAGTTTCAGCGATAAGTTTAGAATTATCAAATCCTTCAAATTTTTGATAGCGATTTATACCACCAAATCCGGCACGTCGCTGCTCTTCTGGTATAGGATTAACTTCAAAGTATAAACGATAGATGGCATTGTCTCGTTCCTCAACATTTTCAAGAGCCGCAAACGCTTCATTCATTCGTCTATTCAATAATTCATATTGCAACTCCATATATTGGAGTTCTCTAGCTAACTGCCGCTCCTTTGGTGATTGAATATAATGGCTAGCAATAAAAACAAAAATGAATCCAAACAAAGCTGAAGCTAGTAAAAACATTACAGAATATTTTACTGTAGTACCAGTTTTTCGCTCTATTTTTCTGTATGAGAGCGTTTCAGCATCATAATAATATTTAACCTTAGCCATTCCTTATTTTATACTATTTTTGCATCATTAAGTTAGTAAATTACTACTTTTTTTAGATGCAAACGATCAAAGATAAAAATTGTTTTGCAATAAAGGTAATTTAATAGATTATACCAGCAACATAGACCAATGACCTCACAAGAAATAAGAGATTCCTTTTTAACCTTTTTTAAAGATAAAAAGCATAGCATAGTGCCATCTTCACCTATGGTGTTGAAGAATGATCCTACTTTAATGTTTGTTAATTCTGGAATGGCGCCGTTTAAAGAATATTTTTTAGGGAACTCTAAACCTAAAAATTCTAGAATTGCAGATACACAGAAATGTCTAAGAGTTTCTGGTAAACACAACGATCTCGAAGAAGTGGGTTATGATACGTATCATCATACGTTTTTTGAAATGTTAGGCAATTGGAGTTTTGGAGATTACTTTAAGAAAGACGCTATAGCATGGGCATGGCAGTTATTAACTGAGGTCTATGGTATTGACAAGTCCTGGTTGTACGTTACTGTTTTTGAAGGCGATAAAGGTGATAAGTTATCCTTAGATAAAGAAGCCTATGATTTTTGGAAATCTCACATTTCTGAAGATCGGATTCTTATGGGTAATAAGAAGGATAATTTTTGGGAGATGGGAGATCAAGGTCCGTGTGGTCCTTGTAGTGAAATACATGTGGATATAAGAAGTGAAGACGAAAAGAAGAAAATTGATGGAAAGACCCTAGTAAATGCAGATCATCCTCAAGTGGTTGAAATATGGAATCTTGTATTTATGCAGTACAATCGTAAAGCTGATGGATCTTTAGAAGAACTACCAAATAAACACATTGATACTGGAATGGGCTTTGAACGCTTGTGTATGGTGCTTCAAGGTGTTCAGTCTAATTATGATACCGATGTGTTTACACCTATCATAAGAGAAATAGAAACCATTTCTAATGCTGAGTATACTAAGAATCAGGAAGTGGATGTTGCCATTAGAGTTATAGCAGATCATGTAAGAGCAGTTTCTTTTTCTATTGCTGATGGTCAGTTACCTAGCAATACTGGAGCAGGATACGTCATTCGTCGTATTCTAAGACGCGCCATTCGATATGGATTTACCTTCTTAGATCAAAAAGATCCGTTTATTTTTAAGCTGGTTAAAACCTTAGCAAATCAAATGGGTAAAGCATTTCCAGAGCTTAAAAAACAACAACAACTTATTGAAAATGTTATTAAAGAAGAGGAGCAGTCCTTTTTAAGAACTTTAGACCAAGGCTTAGTGTTATTAGATAAGGTTATTACTAATACTAAAGGACAAACAATTGACGGAAAAAACGCTTTTGAGTTATATGATACTTATGGGTTTCCGTTAGATCTTACGCAGTTAATAGCAAAAGAGAAAGGCTATAGTATAGATGAAGCTGGTTTTAAAATAGAAATGAGCAAGCAGAAGGATCGATCACGAAATGCATCGGCTTCTGAAACTTCGGACTGGGTAGAAATTAGTCCATACCACGAAGATGAATTTATTGGCTATGATCATCTTTCAGCCAATATTAAAATAACTCAATATCGTAAAGTAACATCAAAAAAAGAGGGATCCTTTTATCAGTTAGTTTTTAATAAAACACCATTTTACCCAGAAGGTGGTGGACAAGTTGGTGATAAGGGATATCTTGAAGCATCCAACGGAGACATTATACACATCTTTGATACTAAGAAGGAGAATAATGTCATCATACATTTTGCCAAATCCTTACCAAAGGATATCGAGGCAACATTTACTGCGGTAGTAGATAAAGATTTTAGAGCATTATCAGAGAGTAATCATACGGCAACACATCTTTTGCATCAGGCATTGAGAACTATTTTAGGCACACATGTTGAACAAAAGGGCTCACTAGTGAAACCTGAATATTTAAGATTTGATTTTTCGCATTTTTCAAAATTGACAAACGAACAATTACAGGAAGTGGAGGATTTTGTGAATGCCAGAATTCGCGAAAATTTACCGCTTCAGGAATTAAGAAATATACCAATGCAAGAAGCTATAGATAAAGGAGCTATTGCATTATTCGGTGAAAAGTATGAAGACTCTGTTAGAGCTGTAAAATTTGGAAAATCTATGGAGCTTTGTGGTGGTACGCACGTAAAACAAACCGCTGATATCTGGGCATTTAAAATATTATCCGAAAGCGCAATTGCAGCTGGAATAAGACGTATAGAAGCCATTACCAATGTAGCCGTAAAAGACTATTATACTGATATAGACCGTACGTTTGAGAGTATACAAGATATTTTAAAAAATCCGAAGGAACCTGTTCAAGCTATACAGAATCTTCAAGATGAAAATGCAAATTTAAAGAAGGAAATAGAAGGGTTGCTTAAGGAAAAAGCGAAGTCTCTAAAAGGCGAACTGCTTAACGAACTTGAGGAGGTAAATGGTGTGAAGTATTTAGCAAAGAAAGTGGATCTGGATGC
>JABDIQ010000192.1 GCA_013003655.1 Winogradskyella sp.
AATCATGGGTACATCCTCACCAAACCATACAATATGCGGACGTAGCTGATGCCCTAACTTACAGGTATCTCCTAACTTAAGGTCTTCTGTCCAAACCGTAATATCTGCTGGATTTGCGGTACTTCGGACTTTAAATAACTCACCATGTAAATGCACCACATTGGTGCTGCCTGCCTGTTCATGAAGATTGTCAATATTTTGAGTTACTATGCTGACATCAAAATGCTTTTCTAGTTCTGCAAGATCGTAATGTGCTTTATTTGGCTTAACTTGTTTCAATTGCCGTCTGCGTTGATTGTAAAAATCTAAAACCAATTCAGGGTTGGTCCTAAAGCCTTCAGGAGAAGCCACTTGCATTACATCATGACCTTCCCATAGGCCATCTGCATCTCTAAATGTTTTAATACCACTTTCGGCACTTATACCAGCTCCTGTAAGGACAACAACATGTTTTTTCATAGCTTAAAAATAATTAATAATTTGTGATGATAAAAGGTGTGTATGAAGCGCATCAAAAGCTTTATAACAACTATGGTAGATATTCAACTTCTCAATCATTTAAAATCATTTTTAACAGCGCAAAGACAACAACGATTTGATGAAGTTTTATCTAACCGCACTAAACACTTCACTGTTGCTATTGAAGATGTCTATCAATTGCACAACACCAGTGCCGTAATACGGTCCTGCGATGTTTTTGGCATACAAGAAGTGCATATCATAGAAGAACGCAATACAAAGCGCATTGATCGTGAAATTGCCATGGGTTCACAAAAATGGGTGGATCTTAAACGGTACAATACTGTAAATAGTAGTGTTGCTGCATTGAAGGAGGAAGGTTATCAAATAGTGGCTACAACACCACATGGTGAGGACTGCCATCTACAAGATTTTGACATAACTAAAAAGTCATGCTTTTTCTTTGGAAGAGAAACACAAGGTCTATCTGATGAGGTCTTAAATGCTGCAGATCACTATCTAAAAATACCAATGGTTGGGTTTACCGAAAGTTTAAATATTTCTGTCTCGGCTGCTATTATTCTACAAGATGTAACCTCAAGGTTAAGACAAAGCAAATTGAACTGGCAATTAACAGAGACCGAAAAACAACTTAAGCAACTCGATTGGATACGAAAAACAATAAAGGACTTTGACGGAATTGTGGAACGTTATAATAATGCACGGTAATTTTTGTATATTTAGTAAAACGACAACTAACTATTATCATCTTCTAAATCAATCATTATGTACTACGCTCTGTGGATAATCCTTGGGATAATTGTAATACTCATCTTTCTTGTTATAATTGCGCCAGTATCTTATGATGTAAGGCGTAGCATTATCATTCATCGTAAATTACCCGAAGTTTTCGATTACATTAAATCCATTAAAAACCAAGATAACTGGTCGCCATGGAAGAAAAAAGATCCTAATATGAAACAAGAGTTTGAAGGCGTGGATGGTGAAGTTGGTTTTATTTCTAGATGGGAAGGAAATAAAGATGTAGGTACTGGGGAGCAAGAAATAAAGAAGATCGTTACCAACGAGCGTATAGAAAGCGAACTCCGATTTTTTAAACCATGGAAATCTCAATCTGATGCTTACATACATGTTGAAGCCATAGATAATAAATCGACAAGAGTCATTTGGGGATTTTCAGGAAAGCAGAAGCGACCACTCAATATCTTTTTTCTGTTTTTTAGTATGGAAAAATCTGTAGGCAAAGATTTTGAAGAAGGATTAAACGATTTAAAAAAGATATTAGAAAATCAATAAATCATGGTAGTTTGGTTTGAAATTCCTGTCGACGATATGGACAGGGCAAAAGCATTTTATGATAAGGTATTTTCCGTAAACGTTGAGATCATGAACTTTGGTGGATTATTAATGGGAATGTTCCCTAATAAAGGACCAGAATATGGTGCTACAGGCACTTTGATTAAGCAAGACACGTATATTCCAAGTAAGGAAGGGCCGTTAGTTTATTTTCACTGTGAAGATGTCGCTAATGAGATTGATAGGGTAGAAGCCGCTGGAGGTCAAATCTATCAGCCGAAAACCAAAATTTCAGATGAACACGGATTTATGGCTGTATTTATTGACACTGAAGGAAACCGAATAGCACTGCATTCAAGGCAGTAATTCTTAATTTTTGGCAGTACGTTTGCGCTCCTGGTTTCGGCTTAATACTTTGTACTCTTCATAACATTCACTGATAGCATCAAGTATTTGTAAATCGTTTGCACTATTAATAAAATCAATAGAGTAATTACATTGATTTACAATTTCATCCAGATCGTAACGATCTACTTGCAATAACACCATAAGCATTTCTCTATCAAAACGTTTGGCCAATTGATTACGTATCTCGTCATCCTGCTTCATTTGCTTAAGCTTACGCATTTCATTGGGCTTTTTGCCAAACATCTTATACAAGAAATCCGCCGGATTAAAGATGGCTCCTAAAACCTTATTAACCACGTTAGGCTTGCCTGCTTCATAACCTTGATTAGGGATACCTGAGATTCTGTATCTATTGTTAGACACAATAGGAACTTTTTTCATATCTACCTCAAGATAACCAGTGAGTTTTAGTTGATTTACCACCACTTCCTCTAGTGCTAAGGCCAGTTCTGTCATTTCTATGTTAGTATTACCAAACTTTATCCAGTCATTGGTAACTCTAACTTTAATGGATTTATAGCCTAGATAAGAAAAATGTAACGTATCATTTGGTTTTGCTTTAATCTCAAATTCACCATCTTCATTGGTTGACGTACCAACCACCTGATTAAGGTTAACAATATTCACATTTTCCAACGGACCATTTGTAGTGGTACTTATTACAGTTCCCATTACTCTAGTAGGTTCGCCGGTATCGTTGTCTTGAGCAAAATTACTTGTGGTAATAACACATAGACATAGGACTAAGAAATATCGCATTGCTTCACTTTACAAGGTAAAAGTAGTAAACTAAACCCATTTTACAGAGAACCAATCCTCAATTTGACGTAATATTAACATCCTCGTGAGGATTGATTTTCTAAATAGTAATTAGTGATTAATCTTTTCGTCTAGATCGTCTAGGTCTGTCAGATCCAACTACTTTAGCTTCAGATTTAGGTCCTCGAGATCTGTCATTATTAAAGTCTGAACCAGATCGTCTTGGTTTTGAAGAACCAGAGCTACGTCTGTCACTTCTATTTCCTGAGCCACCTTGACGTCGTGAGGAACGTCTATCTCCTCTAGGTCTGTCGTCATTGCGTCGTCGACCACCAGATCGTCGACCACCACGTCCACCACCAGATCGTCCTTTATCTTCACTTACCTCTACGTTTACAAAACGACCATTGTGTTTAAAATCTGTAAAAAAGGCGAGTACCTTTTCTTGAAGTGCCTTTTCAGTATTAAAAAATGAAAAACTATCTTTCACATCAACTTTAAAGACGTCATCTCGGCCAAGGCTAAGTTGCTCTTTTAAAAAGTCTTTCAATTTCATCCAGTCATAGCCGTCCTTTTTACCAACGTTGATAAAGT
>JABDIQ010000236.1 GCA_013003655.1 Winogradskyella sp.
GATATTTCTTTTTCGGTCTGGTTCATTTTTGACTGTAGTTTCAGTATTTTTGCTTTCCCAGTTTAAAAATAATCTATTCTATGCAATTATCTAAAGAAGATGTTTTAGCAAAGGCCAACGCAGCGAGTAAAAATACTCTACTTGAAACGTTATCTATTGAAATGATAGATTATGGTGATGATTTTATAGTAGCTCGTATGCCAGTAACATCAAGAGTGCATCAACCAGATGGTGTTTTGCATGGAGGTGCAACGGCTGCACTTGCGGAAAGTGTTGGAAGTTTTGCTGCACTTATTTTTACAGATAACACTAAATATTTCGTAAGAGGATTGGAGATAACGGCCAACCACTTAAAAAGTATAAGAGAAGGTTATGTTTACGCCAAGGCTACGTTTTTGCATAAAGGTAGAACCACACAGTTATTAGATATTAGAATAACAGATGATAACGATCAACTCATCTCTATTTGCAGATTATCAACCATTACATTGCCCTTAAAAAAATAATATGACTGCGGAGTTGCTCTTAAAAACTGTAGCACAGCACTATAGCACCAACAGACCATTTGTTGTATATAGCAGACCTATCAACAATTTAGTAAAATGTTGGTTGCAACAAGACGATACCTTACATATTACAGATAGTTTTGAAGAGTCTGGCTTTGCGTTTTCCCCATTTAAACTAGAGCGAGGCGCTGTAATCTTTCCTAAAGACAAATGCATTCATCATGTGGTCACTACAGACGATTTTATGGTAGAAGCTTCAGATGAATCAGTCAATCTTTTTAGCGATAAAAAAAGGGAGCACTTAGAATTGATCGCTAAGGGGAAAGAAGCCATAAATACAGGAAACCTAACAAAAGTTGTACTCTCGCGTCGCCAATCGCAACACATTGACCATAGCAATCCTTTAGCAATGTTCAAAAGACTCTTTAATACGTATAATAACGCGATGGTGTACTGTTGGTATCATCCTAAAGTGGGTTTATGGTTAGGAGCTACACCAGAGCTATTGTTTAAGATTGAAGGGAGGGAACTTACTACCATTTCATTAGCAGGTACAAAAGAGTATAACGATGACATTCCTGTAAACTGGACAAGCAAGGAAAAAACAGAACAGAAGATCGTAACCGATTATATCACTTCTGGTTTAGACCCATATGTTGAGAGGCTCAAAATATCTGACGTGGAGACGGTGCGGGCCGGACAGTTACTTCATTTAAAGACGAGAATTATTGCACAAATTAAAAGAACAACAAGTCTTAAAGATTTAGTAAAAACACTGCACCCAACTCCAGCAGTGTGCGGTTTTCCAAAACATGACGCCATGAATTTTATTTTGACGCACGAAGGTTACGATCGTGAGTATTATACCGGTTTTTTGGGTGAATTAAATTTAAAAGTAAAAAAAACGCGTAACCCAAATCGTAGAAATATTGAAAATAACGCCTATGCATTGGTTTCAGTGAATTCAAACTTCTATGTAAATCTACGATGCATGCAAATAACAAAAAACGAGATTATTGTTTACGTAGGTGGTGGAATTACAAAAGACTCTGAAGTAGAAAAAGAATGGGAAGAAACCGTTGCAAAAAGTAAAACGATACTAAAGGTTTTGTAATAGAAGCGCTCACTTTTTTGTACCTTTGCAGCAGAAATGAAATACTCCAAAATACCATTAGCCCAAACCGTTGTACAAGCGTGCAAAATTAATGAAATTAGGCATGTTGTTATTTCTCCTGGTAGCCGCAGTGCTCCTTTAACCATAGGTTTTACAGCCGATGACTTTTTTAAATGTTATAGTATAGTTGATGAACGCTGTGCCGCGTTTTTTGCGCTTGGTATTGCCCAACAATTAAAGCGTCCTGTAGCACTTGTGTGTACATCTGGGAGTGCATTGCTAAATTACTATCCAGCAATTTCAGAAGCCTATTACAGTAATATTCCATTAGTGGTCTTATCGGCTGATAGACC
>JABDIQ010000259.1 GCA_013003655.1 Winogradskyella sp.
TTAACCATGAAGACAACCTTTGTTTTAGACGACGAACTTTCTAATGCAGGTTCTTTTGGTGTAGATCCTGCAATCTATGACATGGAAGGTAATATTATAAGACGAGGTAGTAGCACTCGTAAAGAATTAGGCATATTATTAACCAATGCCTTTGAGACCGAACTCTTTGAAAATATTCAATTTAATAACCTACTGAGCTTATATACAGATTACTTAAATAGGTTTGGTAATGTAGACATTGATTGGGAGATCAATTTTAATTTTGTAGTAAACAATTATGTTAAAGCGTCACTGGGCTCTCATATCAGGTACGACAATGATGTAAAGAATAAAGTGACTATAGCACAAACCAATGAAGTAACCGTTGAAGAAGGTGCCAAGGTACAGTGGAAACAGTTGCTAGGTATTGGCGTACAAGTAGATTTTTAATTAAACTCTTTAAGAACAGCGATACATAAAATGGTGATAAGCATATCTATCATAAACATATAACTGTACAAGTATACGCTGTTTAAATTAAGCTTCTTACAGAAAAAACGCTGCCTGTGGTGATAGTGTTCTTTCACAAAAAACCAAATAAAAATTATTAAAAACAATTTTGAGATCAGTGCAAATACTATATGCGCATTGAATAAACCTAATATAAAGTTTATCAACAACGACCAAATAAGAAATGGTCTATAAAATAAGTACAGAGTAGCTAATCTTTTCACAATAGATAGTAAACGCAAATACCTAAAAATTATTTTTTATGTATTATAAATAGGGTAAATCTCAGATAAGTGTAATTCATAATTTATCGTATTTTTGCAGGACTATTTTGAGATTCAATGCTAGAAAAAATTCAGATCATAAAACAACGATTTGATGAGATTAACGACCTCATTATACAGCCAGATATTATTGCTGATCAAAAGCGATATATAAAATTAAACAAGGAGTATAAGGAGCTTAAGACCATATTGGATAAAGGTGAGATTTACAAGAACCTTTACAATAATATTAAAGAGGCAGAAGAGATCATAGCAGACGGTTCTGATACCGAAATGGTTGAAATGGCTAAAATGCAACTAGAAGATGCTGAGGAAGAACTGCCTAAAGTAGAAGAGGAAATAAAATTTCTTTTAATCCCTAAAGATCCGGAAGACGCTAAAAATGTAGTTGTTGAGGTAAGAGCAGGAACTGGTGGAGATGAGGCAAGTATTTTTGCTGGTGATCTACATAGAATGTATACCAAATATTGCGAAAGCAAAGGTTGGAAAGTGGATATTGTAGATTATAATGAAGGCACCTCAGGAGGATTCAAAGAGATAATTTTTGAAGTTTCAGGTGAAGATGTTTATGGCACTATGAAATTTGAAGCTGGTGTACATCGTGTGCAACGCGTTCCGCAAACAGAAACTCAAGGCCGTGTGCATACAAGTGCGGCAACAGTTATTGTACTCCCTGAAGCTGAAGAATTTGATGTGGAGTTAGATATGAGTGAAGTGCGTATAGAACGCACAACATCTACAGGACCTGGTGGACAGTCGGTAAACACAACCTATTCTGCAATCAAACTACATCACGAACCAACTGGAATGATCGTAAGTTGTCAGGATCAAAAATCATCACATAAAAACTTAGAGAAAGCACTCAAAGTATTGCGTTCTCGTCTTTATGAAATGGAATTGGCCAAAAAAGAAGCCGCAGATTCAGAAAAACGTAAGAGTATGGTATCTAGTGGTGACCGTAGCGCTAAGATTAGAACCTACAATTACCCACA
>JABDIQ010000264.1 GCA_013003655.1 Winogradskyella sp.
CCATGGCAAAAACAGTAAGTATAGAAAGGATTAAGAAGCGCTTACGATCTTTCCAAAGCCATATAGACATAATTGTAAAAATGAGAATGGGTATTCCTGAGGCAGCGCCAATGAGTCTGTTGATATACTCAACCCATGTATGCAATGGATTAAACACCGCATAGTCGTGCAGTGTATAATTTTTCCAATTTTTAAGATCAATAGTGTTAGAGGATTTAAAATCTGTTTTGGCCACTTTTAAAGATTCATTCAGGATTATAACAACCCCTTTCTCATAGTTGTGATTTGGCTTAAAATGAAGTTCTGAAACTTCGGTAGGTGGTATGTAGTAGCCAAAACACTTTGGCCAATCTGGACAACCCATTCCTGAACCAGTCATGCGTACTACGGCACCTGCAATAATAACGAGGTAAATCATTACAAGTGCTACTTTGGCTGTTTTTCTAAAGCGATTCTTCATTACTCATTAATTTTTTTTCAAAGCATAAACTGTTATCCATATTTTTATATTGCCCGTATTTTGGTATGGATTTGTAATTACACTTTTTATAGAACTGTACAGCTTCAGTTTGGCGTTTACCTGTTTCTAGAATGCAAAAATTGTATCCTTCTTTACTCGCCCAAGTTTCTAATTCTTTTAAAACAATTTTACCAATACCAGATTGTCTTTTAGGTGGGCTTACAAACATGCGTTTTATTTCAACGGTATCTGTGTTGAATTTTTTAAAAGCACCACAGGCAATAGCTTTGTTATTATTGTAAATAACTACAACATGATGTAAAGTGTCTATACCATTAAATTGATTGTAGAACTCATGTTCGTTACCATCTGTAATTTTTAGATAAGCATCTAACTGTTCTACTAAGGCTATAAAATCTTGATTATTAGAATCTGTCCTTACAATCTTAATCATATATCAATGGCTGTTAAACCCAGTTGTTTTCCTTTTTCTAACATTAATTTAAAAGCTGCATCATGCTCGTTAGGAATATCACCTTCTAGAATGGCTTCTTTAATGGCTTCTTTAATAAGTCCAATTTCTCGCGATGGCTTTAAGTCAAAAGCCTTCATAATTTCTTCACCACTGATTGGTGGCTGAAAATTTCTAACATGATCACGTGCTTCTACTTCTGTTATTTTTTTGCGTACTTTTTTAAAGTTGTTACGGTACTTTTTATACTTATTGATATTCTTTGTTGTAATATCAGCCTCACAGAGGGTCATAAGATCGTCAACATGGTCACCAGCATCAAAAATTAAACGTCTAACGGCAGAGTCCGTAACATCTTGTGAAAGGACTATAGGACGAGAACTCATTAACACCAATTTTTGAACGTATTTCATTTTGTCATTTAGTGGCATTTTAAGACGTTTAAATAATTTATAAACCATCTTAGAACCTTCAAACTCATGCCCATGAAATGTCCAGCCATTTTTTTTGTGAAACTTTTTGGTAGGGGCTTTGCCAATATCGTGCAAAAGAGCAGCCCATCTTAACCATAGATTATCTGTAGTTTTTGAGATGTTATCCACGACTTCTAAAGTGTGGTAAAAGTTATCTTTATGTCGCTGTCCTTCAACCTCGTCAATGCCTTTTAAAGCGGTTAATTCTGGTAAGATATGTTGTAAGAGGCCTGTTTGTTCTAGTAACAAAAACCCTTTAGAAGGTGTTTCGCTAAGTAATATTTTATGTAACTCCGTTACGATACGCTCTTTAGTAATAATCTTAATTCGCTCATTGTTTTGAGAAATTGCTTCTAATGACTTCTTCTCAATGTTAAAATTCAATTGCGTTGAAAATCTTATGGCTCTAAGCATTCTTAGCGGATCATCGCTATACGTAATATTAGGGTCAAGAGGCGTTTTAATTATCCTATTTTTAAGATCTTCTAAACCGTTAAATGGATCTAAAAGTTGTCCGTATTTAGTTTTATTTAGGCTAAAAGCCAACGCATTAATAGTAAAATCACGACGGTTTTGATCGTCGGCTAAAGTTCCTGATTCTACGCTAGGGTTTCTACTGTCTTCCGTATAACTCTCTTTTCGGGCCCCTACGAATTCAATTTCAAGATCTTCGGTTTTGAGCATTGCCGTACCGTAGGTTTTAAAAACCTGAACCTTTGGTTTTTCCGATAATGAAAACGCTACTTTTTCAGCGAGTTCAATACCATTTCCAATGGCTACAATATCAATATCTTTTGATGAATTTCTGTTTAGAAAAAAATCTCTTACATAACCACCAATAACATAGCACTCAACATTTAGCTGTTCTGCGCTTTGTGAAATTACTTTGAAAATAGGATGTGATATTGCTTCTTTGTAATTCATTAATTTATCTTCACATTCAGTAGCCTAGTACAAAAATTTACGGTTGCAAAGGTACGACTTACACTGCATTTTTTATAATTTAGAATTGTATTTATTGCTTGAGGAAAGCTGCATTTTTAGAATGGTCTAGTTGTAGTAGAATTTATAAAAGTTGTATTATTACTGCATGAAATCTGTTATCCACAATCATTACAAATTAAAGGCTGCACTTTTAGAGGAAAGTATAAAGAATTTTGATGTTGATGATGGCTATGTTTTAAAACAAAGTAGAAATAGCCTAAAGCAGGTTTATATTGATGATTGGAAGATAAATATTAAATCCTTCAAAAAACCAAACATCTTCAATAAGATCATTTATAGATATTTTAGAAAAAGTAAAGCGCAACGATCTTATGAATATGCATTAAGGCTCATTGAATTGGGTATAGGTACACCTCATCCTATTGCCTATTTTGAAGAGTCTCATGGCCTATTGTTTGGCCGAAGCTACTTTATCAGTGAACAACTACAGTACGATCTCACGTATAGAGAACTTATAACAGACTTCAACTACCCAAATCACGAAGAAATTCTCAGGGCATTTACACGATTCACTTTTACTTTACATCAAAAAGGGGTTGAGTTTAAGGATCATTCACCAGGAAACACCTTGATTGTTAAAGGCTCTGATGATTACAGATTTTATTTAGTAGATCTAAATAGAATGAACTTTAGGACTTTAGATTTTAATGCTCGAATGAAAAATTTTGCGCGCCTTACCAAATACAAATCAATGGTAGAGGTTATGAGTGTTGAATACGCCAAGTGCATGCAGCTTCCATACGATAAAGTCTTTAATGCTATGTGGAATGAAGTTAGAAAATTTAGGGCTTCATTTGATAGAAAACGAAAGATTAAAAAAATATTAGGTCTTTAGGCTTTCTTCTGAAGTTCGTAGAGTTTAATGTATTTTAAGAAGGTAACGTTATAGGTCTGTACGCAAATAATAAAACCATTTAAGCCATCAAGAAAGCCCAATCTTAAAAAGTAGGCTTTGAAAAAAGCCCAAGTTGGCCGATAAATGATCTTCCAAATAGAAGATCTCTTACCCTCTTTGAAGTACGCGTTAGCTGCTATAGTAGAAAATTTTTCAACCTTTAAATTGTGTTCTCTGTAATTACTATAAATCCAGTGATGTAAATCGCCTTTTAGCTTTCCAAGACTTTTAGGATTATTAAGTGTAAACCTATCGTGTGGATTTAAACCACTCCAAACACCAGCATCTTTTTTAAAGAGTCTTAACTTTCTATCGGGATACCAATCGGAGTGTTTTATCCATTGACCACAATAGTTATTAAGTCTATGACAATAATAACCATCATACTTCCAATGTTGTTTAGTATTTATTATAGATTTTTTAAGTTCTTCAGACAAGGCTTCATCGCCATCTAATGATAAGATATAGTCGTAAGATGCCTGAGTAAGTGCAAAGTTTTTTTGTTCTATGTAGCCTAAGAATTCTTGCTGAATAAATGTAACATTAAACGCTTTACAGATTTCTGGAGTTCTATCGGTAGAGTAGGAGTCTACAACTATTATTTCATCAACAACATCTTGTAATGAACGAAGACATT
This sequence comes from Winogradskyella sp., assembly GCA_013003655.1. Taxonomy (GTDB): domain Bacteria; phylum Bacteroidota; class Bacteroidia; order Flavobacteriales; family Flavobacteriaceae; genus JABDIQ01. The sequence continues at coordinate 3,943 of JABDIQ010000264.1, forward strand.
TTTCAAGATGTTTCTCCTCATTGTAGGTGATGATGACTCCAGATAGCTTTATCATTGGTATAGACATGTTGGGCAAAAATAGTTATTTTTGCCTCATGCCCATCAAATTTAGTATGGCGCTACTGCAACAGAAAGATTTTTAGCAATAATTATAGAAAGATAACTATTTAAACGTAACAATTGACTTTGACTTCAGCCACTAAAATCAGTAATATCAGTCCTAAAATTTCGGTAATCATTAGCACTTATAATTCTGAGGAATGGTTAGAAAAAGTGCTTTGGAGTTATCAGGCGCAGACGTTTAAAGATTTTGAAGTTGTCATAGCCGATGATGGTTCAAAACAACCTACGTTTCAATTAATTGAAGATTTAAAACCAAAGTTGTCTTACCCAATTAAACATGTTTGGCATGAGGATAATGGGTTTCAAAAATCACAAATATTGAATAAAGCTATTGTGGCATGCAAAGCTGATTATATTTTAATGAGTGATGGTGATTGCCTTGCAAGAGCCGATTTTATTGAGGTGCATATGAATCATAGAGAAAAAGGATACTTTTTGTCTGGAGGTTACTTCATGTTACCTATGGCTATTTCAAAATTAATTACAAAAGACAATATATTAAATCAGAATTGTTTTGACGTTAACTGGTTAAAAGAGCGAGGTTTAAAATCATCTTTTAAGAATAACAAACTAACATCAACAGGGATTAAGAGTAAATTTCTCAATGCAATAACACCTACTAATGCCAGTTGGAATGGCCATAACTCATCGGGTTGGAAATCTGATATTGTAGCGATCAATGGTTTTGATGAGCGTATGCAATATGGTGGACAAGATAGAGAGCTGGGTGAACGCTTATTTAATCTAGGCATCAAATCAATACAAATACGATATAGTGCAGTATGCTTGCATCTAGATCATCCTAGAGGTTACAAAACAGAGGAATCTATAAAGAAAAATCTAGGTATAAGGGCTGTAACAAAAAAAGAAGCTAAAACGTGGACTAAGTTCGGTATACAAAAACCGGGTTAATCGATCTCTGTGATATATTTTTGATTTTTTGGTATACTGGGCAACCTCATTAAATCACCAAAATAGGTATTGTACTTTTCTGGGTAAAATTCTGTTCTGCCATCACCAGGATAAAAGGTGATCTCACCAAACTTTGTAATTCCGTTTACCGAAAAGAAATCAACACGTGCAAATGGAAAAGACTCAGATAAGACTTTTGCTAATTTGCTCATTTCATCGAGTGTTTCTGGTTTATCTACGTTGCCTTTATACATCGGAATTTTCCCTTTTGTAATAGGTAGTTTATTCCATGATAAATCATAAAATACCCTTGTATGATGATCTTGTCTCCCAAGATCTATTTGAACCATTTTAGGTAACCCATTAAAGCAGAAAAACTTGTAGTCTGGTAGATCCTCGTTTTTTTCATCTTTCATAAATGCTTCTGCAATAACTCGTGGTGGCACATTTTTATATGCCCACTCTAAACCACCTCTATAATAGTAATTACGGCCAAGCCACTTGTTAACTAATTGGCGCGCTTTAGCTTTATTAAGCTTAGTTTTATCTTTAACAATAAGATTGTAATTACTACCGTGGGTACCTTTCAGAACAAATTGTTGAGGTAACTTGTTAAAATCTATTTCATCATACGACTTATAAACACCAATTAATTCGGTGAGGTATGTTTCGCCAATTTTGTTTTTAATGAAATCTCTTACTTCATATTTGTCAACAAGTTTAGTTAAGAGCTCTGGTTTGTAGTACACCTTCAGCCACTGTATTTTTTCGTTAAATTCAACAGGTGATTTTAAATTTAGAGGTTTGCCTGTATAATATTCGTAGTAAATTTTTATATAAAACTCTGGTGGTAAAAACTTTAGTTTTTTAATGAGACCATACGCTATTTTCTTAAAAATAGTCATCGCCTAAGGAGTATCTATTTTAACACGGTATCCTAATCCTACTTTAATAGTAGACTTACATGGATTACATTTTCCACAAGGCTTTGTTTGTGAGTCGTGACAAAACCAAGTTAGATTCATGAGATCTATGAAATCTTCATCTTCTGCTATTTTTTTCATTTCTGGCTTAGTAAAACAAACCAGTGGAAAAAGAATATTTTTAAATAAATATTTTCTGTAATAGTCTACTCTTTTTGAATTGATACGCCAGTTTTTAGAATATTTGTTTTTGCTAACTTCAATGAGCTGATCCATAGAGAAAAACCTATCTAGATCTTCATGAGTAATTGAAATCTCTAATGGCTTAATGGTTTGAGCCAAACATGCTAGCCAATAATATTGTTTGCCAAGTTTTATTTGTTTTTTTAAAGCTTTGTGCATTACTTTAAGAAAGGGATTTTTAGGTATATCTGCTTTCTCAATGAATATAATAGGTAAGAGAGTGGCCTGCGTTTTAGTAAAATGTTCTTTAATTTTATCTTGAAGCGTATTTAGTGTTTCTAATTCTTTTGAGGTTGATTCACGCTTTCTATCAATAACGTAATATGGTTGAATGGTGGCGCCTCTTTTATAAAGTTGAATTACTCTAAAAGTAGAATCCCATCCACCTGTCCATAATACATTATTAATTTTATCCATTATACAGCCACATTATACTCTCTCAAAGCATCATTCAACGATGTTTTTTTATCTGTGCTTTCTTTCCGCTTTCCTATGATCAACGCACATGGAACATTATAGGTTCCTGCTGCAAATTCTTTGGTATAACTGCCTGGAATTACAACAGACCTTGCTGGTACAATGCCTTTCATTTCTTTGGGTTTGTCACCTGTAACATCAATGATTTTTGTACTCATAGTTAATACCACATTAGCACCTAACACTGCTTCTTTCTCAACTCTTACGCCTTCTACTACAATACATCTAGAGCCAATAAAAGCACCATCTTCAATGATTACTGGTGAAGCCTGTAAGGGTTCTAAAACACCACCGATACCAACACCACCAGATAAATGTACATTTTTACCTATTTGAGCACAGCTACCTACGGTTGCCCAAGTATCTACCATTGTGCCTTCATCAACATATGCTCCAATATTAACGTAACTTGGCATAAGGATAGTACCAGATGAAATATAAGCTCCATGCCTTGCAACAGCATGAGGAACTACACGAATACCTTTAGTAGCATAGCCTCGTTTTAAAGGTATTTTATCATGGTATTCAAAAATACCTACTTCAAAGGTTTCCATTTTTTGAATAGGGAAATAAAGCACTACAGCTTTTTTAACCCACTCGTTGACTTGCCAACCAGAATCAGTAGGTTCAGCAACTCTCAAGGTTCCAGCATCAATTAAATCAATGACACTTCTTATGGCGTCAATAGTTACTTGATTTTGCAGTAATTTGCGATCATTCCACGCATTTTCTATAACAGATTGTAATTGTTTCATAAGACATTGTATAAAAGTCAAAGATAATTCTATAATCCCTTATCCAAAACCATTTATACAAAAAGTGACTTTTTACAATTCTCGGTGTCTTAATAGTGTTAATTAGATGATTAGATTAATAGAGGGTTAATAGAATCATGGATATAATTAATAGCACTAACTCTTCTTTTAATTGAGAAGAGTTTTTTTATTGCTTTATCTTTGAACTTATTATGGGAAGATTACTAGCCTTAGATTACGGCACCAAACGAACGGGTATAGCAGTTACGGACCCAATGCAGATCATCGCTTCTGGTCTTAAAACAGTTGCGACTATTGAACTTATAGATTTTCTAAAAGAATATGTAAAGGAAGAACCCATAGATTCATTTATAATTGGTTTGCCAAAACAAATGGATAATACAATGTCTGAAAGTGAGACGGCGATATTAAAATTCATTCAAAAATTAGAAAAACAGTTTCCACAAATACCAATAAAGCGTCATGATGAGCGCTTTACTTCAAAAATGGCATTTCAAACCATGATAGAGGGTGGCTTAAATAAAAAGAAGCGGCGCAATAAAGCGTTAGTGGACCAAATAAGTGCTACACTTATTTTACAAAGTTATTTGTCTTCAAAAAATTAAAAATTTTACTTAAGTATTGTATTTTTGCAACCGAAAGAATACTGCTATGATTTTACCTATTGTTGCATACGGAGATGTTGTTTTAAGGAAACAGGCTAAGGAGATAGACAAGAATTATCACAACCTTAATGCGTTGATTGATAACATGTACGAAACTATGTATGCTGCCTATGGTGTTGGTTTAGCTGCACCTCAAATAGGTTTACCTATTCGGTTGTTTGTGATAGACACAGAACCGTTTTCTGAAGATGACACACTTACTGAAGACGAACAAAAAAGCGTTAAGTCTTTTAAGCAAACATTTATTAATGCCAAAATCCTTGTAGAAGAGGGCGATGAGTGGGCGTTTAGTGAAGGGTGTTTGAGTATTCCAGATATACGAGAAGATGTTTTTAGACAACCTAAAATTAAGATTCAATTTCAGGATGAAAACTTTAAAACGCATACCAAAGAATACGATGGTCTTATTGCCAGGGTAATTCAGCATGAATACGATCATATAGAAGGTGTTTTATTTACAGACAAATTATCTTCCTTTAAAAAGCGAATTATTAAAGGCAAACTGGCCAATATTTCCAAGGGAAAAATTAAGATTGATTATAAAATGCGTTTTCCTGCTATGAGTAAAAAACGTTAAAAACAAGCTATGAGTTTAGATAAAATCCTTTCAATTGCCGGTAAACCTGGCTTATTTAAAATTGTAACACAAACCAGAACAGGTGCTGTTGTTGAGTCTTTAATAGATAAAAAGAGGCTAACGGTAGGAGCTCACAGTAATATTAGTATTTTAAACGAAATTGCTATATATGCCTTAACTGAAGAGGTTCCGCTACCTGAAGTCTTACAAAAGATTAAAGCAAAAGAAAGCGGAAAACCAACGACCATTAGTCATAAAGCACCTAAAGTTGAGCTCGAAGAGTTCTTTTTTGAGGTATTGCCAGAATATGATGAAGATAGGGTTTATCCGTCTGATATTAAAAAGGTCATTCAATGGTATAATATTCTGCAGAAAAACAAGATGTTAGACGATTTGGTTACAAAGGACGAAGAAGCATCAATCGATGAAGAAGAATAGCATACATACTTAATACTGTATATAAAAAATTATAACAAGGACGTCTTATGTCTAATAAATCTAATCAACTCCAAGCATTTAAACGGTTACTGGTCGTTATGGACGAGTTAAGAGAACAGTGTCCTTGGGATAAAAAACAAACACTAGAATCTCTGCGTCATCTTACCATTGAGGAAGTGTATGAATTGGGTGATGCTATTTTAGATAAGGATTATAACGAAATTAAGAAAGAGTTGGGTGACGTCTTACTGCATATTGTGTTTTATTCTAGAATAGCCAGTGAGACCAATCAATTTGATATTGCTGATGTATGCCACAGTATTTGCGACAAATTGGTGGAGCGTCATCCACATATTTATGGTGATGTT
>JABDIQ010000218.1 GCA_013003655.1 Winogradskyella sp.
GCTAACTCTGCATCTCTAACATCCTTTAAGCGCTCTATAACTGTGGCGTATCTCTTGGTTTTGAGTTTGTTAAATTGAATTTCGCCATAAACTGACATAAATGTTGCATAACCTAAATAGATAATCAATGCCCATAGTAAGAGGTTGATAACCGGTTTTATTTTTTTAGGCACAAATTTGTCTATAACGTATACAATTCCAATGGTGAGCGCTACAACAACAACAATGGCGATAATTACTTTTAACATAGTTAGTAGTTTTATGAATGGTCTACGACAAATCTACAATTTTTTTTTGTTCGCAAAAACTATCTAAATAAAAATCCCATTATTTAAACTTAAGTCTGTATCATGTCGTTTACTATATTGAAGATATAATGTTATATTACCTTCTCAATCTATTTTGAAATGATTAACAATGCTTCTGAGTTTTATCAAGTCATAAAAAACAAATTTCCGTTTACACCAACCCTTAAACAAGACAAGGTTCTTAAGGAATTATCGCTTTTTATTTTTGATGATACACCAAACTCATTATACCTATTAAAAGGTTATGCGGGCACTGGTAAAACGAGTATTATTGGTACCATTGTATCTCAATTGTGGCAAGTAAAAAAAAGCGCCATTTTGCTGGCACCCACAGGTAGAGCTGCTAAAGTTATATCTAGTTATTCAAATAAAGAAGCATTTACCATACATAAGAAGATCTATTTTCCTAAGAAGGAAAAAAGTGGAGGTGTAAAATTTGTAATGCAACCGAATAAGCATAGAAATACGTTGTTTATTGTAGACGAAGCCTCAATGATTCCTGATCAGCCCTCAGATTCTAAGTTGTTTGAAAATGGTTCGTTGCTAGATGACCTTATGCAATACGTGTATTCTGGCTACAAATGCAAATTACTGCTTATAGGAGATGTTGCTCAGTTACCACCTGTTAAATCAGACCTAAGTCCTGCTCTCGATGAAGATCGCTTAGATATGTATTATAATAAATCTGTTACAACAACAGAGTTAAATGAAGTTGTAAGACAAGAATTATCCTCAGGTATTTTAGAGAATGCCACTATTTTAAGAGATGCTTTAAAATCTGAATTTTATGACAGTTTTAAATTTGAACTCAATGGGTTTGATGATATTGTGCGTTTAATTGACGGACAAGAAATCATGGATGCTATAAGCGATTCTTTAAATAACGACGGATTTGAAGAAACGGCTATTATAGTGCGCAGTAACAAGCGAGCAAACCTTTATAATAAACAAATAAGAGAACGTATTTTGTTTAATGAAAGTGATCTTTCTACAGGAGATTACCTTATGGTAGTAAAGAATAATTATTTTTGGATTAAACCATCAACTGAAGCAGGCTTTATTGCCAACGGCGATATTATTGAGGTATTAGAAATTTTTGAGATCAAGGAACTGTACGGATTTAAATTTGCTGACGTAAAAATTAAAATGGTAGACTATCCTAAAATGAAACCATTTCAAACTGTACTACTATTAGATACATTGAATTCAGAAACTGCATCATTATCTTATGAGGAGTCTAATAAATTGTATACTGAAGTTGCCAAGGATTACGCTAATGAAAAGTCAAACTATAAGAGGTTTTTAGGTGTAAAGAACAACAGTTATTTTAATGCCTTGCAGGTTAAATTTTCTTATGCCATTACGTGTCATAAATCGCAAGGAGGTCAGTGGAAAACCATATTTGTAGAACAGCCATATCTTCCAGAAGGTATTAATAAAGACTACATAAGATGGCTCTACACTGCAATGACCCGAGCTAGAGAAAAACTGTATCTTATTGGTTTTAAAGATGATTATTTTGCACCTTAGAACGTATAATATATAATATGGAAACACTGTTAAGCATTTGTCTTGGAATAGGACTCGCAGCCTCTGTAGGCTTCAGAGTTTTTTTGCCATTGTTTGTGCTCAGTCTTGCATCTTATCTACAATACGTTAATTTAAATGAATCTTGGCAGTGGATAGGTGGTACAACCGCATTAGTTATTTTAGGAGTTGCTACACTAGTTGAATTGCTTGCCTATTATATTCCAATAGTTGATAATTTTTTAGACACTGTTGCAATACCTTTAGCAACCTTGGCAGGCACGTTAGTGATGGTTTCCACCGTTACAGATCTCAGTCCTGTAGTAACTTGGACATTGGCTATAATTGCTGGAGGTGGCACAGCAACAGCAATTAAAAGCACTGCTAGTACTACACGCTTAACTTCAACCGTATCCACAGCCGGAGTTGGTAACCCTATAGTGGCAACCATTGAAACTGTTTCATCTGTAGTTATTGCAATTGTTGCTGTAATATTACCACTCGTTGCATTTATTTTAGTTTTAGGACTAGGATATTATTTGTTTAAACTTTACAAAAAGTTTAGAAGACCGAATGTATAATACTTACAATAATGTATTTTTGAAATCTAACATAGACTAATGAAGATAATTTCTATGATTCCTGCCAGATATAGTGCTTCTAGATTTCCTGGAAAGCTCATGCA
>JABDIQ010000282.1 GCA_013003655.1 Winogradskyella sp.
AAATAGTGAAATTTCAAAATTTTAACATTTTTGTTAAGGTAAGGTTAAACACAATTTAGGCTAAATGTTAAAATACTAACTTTGAGCGATGAGCAAAAGGATTTTTATTTTGTTGGTGGTGCTGATGAGTTTATCTCTGGTAGGAATAATTTTTGTTCAGCTCTTTTTTATTAGAAATAGTTTAACCAATGAAGAGCAGCAATTTACCAGAAACGTTAAGGCTGCCCTTAGTTATGTGTCACGATCTATTGAAGAAATAGAACTTAGAAACTACTATAATAAAATACAACCCTTGGTTGCAAGTGGCAAAGAGCCAGATTCAAAAATGATTCAACAACTCTTTGTAACCACGGATGATGATATAAATAATAAAACGATCATTCACAGAAATACTGTGTTGGAAGAGCGTTTTAAAGTACCATCACTGTTCTTTGAAATCGATGCAGATAGTATTAGCGTAAGTACATTATCTAATGAGCGTGTAACAAAGTATTTTAATAACAATACCCTTGATGAAGATATTACTATTTCACCAGAACGCACTTTAGTTGAATATTCATCATTACCAGAGCTTAGGAAGAAATTATTTGAAAGTACGTTTAAGGATTTGTTTAAAGATTTCCCTATCTATAAGCGAATTAATACAGAACAAGTAAAAGTGTTGTTAGTACGTGAATTAAGTGATGAAGGAATTGATATAGATTTTGAATTTTCAATTTATGATGATGATTTGGCAACAAAAGTGCAGACTGATAATTTTGAAAAGAAAGATGCCTATGGCATACCAATATTTTTAGATAATAATAACGAAAGCAGTTATAAATTATGGGTTAATTTCCCAGAACGTCAAAAGTTCCTATTGTCTTCGGTATTATGGATGATATTATTGTCAGTTTTATTTACAAGTATTATCGTTGTAGCATATTCAAGTGCAATTTATCAATTGATAAAGCAACGGCAGATATCGCAAATTAAGTCAGACTTTATAAATAATATGACGCATGAGTTTAAAACGCCAATTGCAACAATTAATTTGGCATTAGACTCTATTAAAAATCCTAAGATTATTAACGATCAAGAGAAAATAAAGCGTTATCTTAAGATGATTAAAGATGAGAACAAACGGATGAATGCACAGGTAGAAAACGTGCTCAGGATTTCTAAGTTAGAGAAGAATGAACTAAACATTAGTAAAGAACGTTTAAAACTGCATGATCTCGTTGAAGACGCAATAACTCACATTGAGTTAATAGTAGAAGACAAAAAAGGATATGTGAAAACACATTTAAACGCAGACAAGTCTTCAATACTAGCCAATGAAACGCATTTTACCAATGTTATTGTAAACATGTTAGATAATGCGGTGAAATATTCTGACGATGCACCAAAAATTGATGTGTTCACAGAAAATATAGGTAATAATATACTGCTTCGAATTGTCGATCAAGGCAACGGAATGTCAAAACAAGTGCAAAAGCGTGTGTTCGAAAAATTCTATAGAGAACATACAGGAAATGTACACAATATAAAGGGTCATGGATTAGGATTGGCCTATGTTAAACGAATTGTAGAAGACCATCAAGGTCATATATCAGTAGAAAGTGAAAAAGGAAAAGGTAGTGAATTTACAATTAGACTGCCATTAATATCTTAAAATTATGGAAGAACAAAACAAAAAAATTCTTTTAGTTGAAGACGACCCTAACTTCGGGACCGTTCTTAAGGATTATTTAATAATGAATGATTACGATGTGGTCCATGCTAAAAATGG
>JABDIQ010000293.1 GCA_013003655.1 Winogradskyella sp.
TCATTTTAACCTCTTCCCGCCGGGTAGGATCTGCCGCTGCTTCCAAAGATGCAGTTAGCATGTCGTGAAAAGCATTTTCAGATATGGCAAGGTGTTCTACCCCTTCTGCTACAGACCAATCAGCTTCGCTGGGTTTAAAGTTGAGCTGTTCATCGCTAAGGTCATCCAGCACATTCATCAGCTGTTTCTTCGCCTGGGTAAGTTCATTGATGGCAAAGTTTCTTTCTTCATCGGTTAGCTTTATGTTATCTGATGTAAAACTAAAAAGCATTAAGCAAACTACAGGTAGGATGAGTTTTTTCATGAAGTAGTATTTTAAGATTGATTTGATCTGATAGGATCAAAATCACTGTATCTATAAAGATACAAAATTGGACAATGCAGATCACAAGGTTTCGGTCTTCTTTTCCGGGATAGGGAGCCGAAGTATTAAACTGATTTTTTCTACTTTATTGACCCAATATGACAACGGCATAAATTTTTCCCATCCTCCGTTTTTCACGATGAAATGTCAATTTCAAAGACTACTTGTACATGGCTTTCGAATTCTTCACCGAGGAAATATGACCCTTGATCCGGTTTTCTTCCACACACCGAAAAATTACTGAAATTCAGCGATTTACAGGCCAACTAATGCTAAAAGGGTAGTTATTTTAATAGACGAAACACCCAAATCGTGAAAGCTATTTTAACCCTCTTCCTGGTACTGTCAAGCACTACAGGAATCTTTGCTAAGGACCATGCTAAAATTGAAAATCATCAAATGGATTCTCTTCTGGTCAATCGGCCTGACTATTCTCTATTTAATAAGAAAATTAAAAAGGCTGAGACTGAGGAAATAGTACGATTGTATCGTTTTAAAAATGCCCGTATAAAATCTGAGTTAGCATTTAAAACTAAGAAACAACGCTTTACCGTTTAAATAAACACACTATGACTCTATTTATTCTTTTACTCCCGGTTGCAGTATTTTGTAGTTTTCTGCTTGTTTTTTCTCCCGCACCAGTTGTTTCACGTCCTCTAAGAGTGCTTTCGCGTCGTAGATGATCCCATCCTTTACTGTATAGCGAACACCACCAA
>JABDIQ010000228.1 GCA_013003655.1 Winogradskyella sp.
GTTATATTCAAAAGTTATTCCAAAACACTATAATCGCCAATGCTTATTTTAGAAAAATCACCATTATATTGAACATGGTTACCAATCATTGCCTCATTTAGTTTTGCATTACGTATACTCGAAGAGGTTTGTATTAAACTATTTTTTATCGTTGAATTTTCAATTGTTGTATTCTTACCAATAGACACATTTGGTCCTATGGTACTATTTGTTATCGTGACGTTAGCACCAATATAACAAGGCTCCACAACCGTTGTGTTTTTTAGTTCAGCTGAAGGATCAATTAATTGTTCATTACCATCATTGAGCAAAAAATTAAGCATTTTACCATTAGTTTCTAACGTCACTTGCTTGTTGCCGCAATCCATCCACTCATCAACAGTACCTGTTTTAAAAACTTTACCTTCCGCCATCATTCGTTTTATTCCATCATTGATCTGATACTCTCCTCCATTGGTTATATCTTCATCTAACACCTCTTGAAGCTTCTGTTTTAATACAGCTACATCTTTAAAGTAATAAATACCGATGACTGCTTGATCGCTGACAAACTCTTTAGGTTTTTCTACCAGTTCTACAATGTTTTCATTCGCGTCTAATTTAACGACACCATATGCTTCTGGATTATCAACACGCTTGGTCCATATAACGCTATCTGCAGTTTTATCTAAATCAAACTCAGCCCGAATCAAAGTGTCTGCATAAGCAATTACTGCTGGCCCATCTAAGGAGGGTTCTGCGCACATAATAGCATGTCCGGTTCCTAATGGTTGATCTTGTCTATAAATGGATGATTTTGCGCCTAGATCGGTGGCCAGAGCATTAAGACTATTTACAACCTCATCTCCAAAAAAAGCAGGATCTCCTAAGATAAACGCTATTTCTTCTATAGGCTGATCTAAAACCTTTACAATGTCTTTAACAAGACGGTGAACAATAGGTTCTCCCGCTACTGGGATTAATGGTTTTGGTACTGTTAAACTGTGAGGTCTTAAGCGAGATCCTCTACCAGCCATTGGGACTATTATTTTCATTCTTTAGGCCTGCCTAAACAGGTATATTTAATATTAAACTTATTTTACTCCAGTACTTCCAAACCCTCCTTCACCTCTAATGGTTTCAGATAGTTCAACAACATCATGCCACTCTGCACGTTCGTGTTTAGCTATTACCATTTGGGCAATTCGCTCTCCATCTCTGATTATAAACTCTTCATTAGACAGATTTACCAAGATTACACCAATTTCACCTCTGTAATCAGCATCAATGGTTCCAGGCGCATTTAAGACAGTAATACCCTTTTTAGCAGCCAAACCGCTTCGAGGTCTTATTTGTGCTTCGTAACTAATAGGCAATTCAATATATAAGCCTGTACCCACTACTGTACGCTCCAAGGGTTTTAAAACTCTAGGTTCTGATAAACTAGCTCGTAAATCCATACCTGCAGAGGCTGAAGTTTCGTAATGTGGTAAGTCGTGTCTGGATTTATTTATTATTTTAATTTTCATAATGCTATTGATTTAAAAGATGCTTTAGTCGATTCTTTTCCAACATAAAAACTAAAATCAAAAATACAATTAACATTGCAATTCCTATAAGATATTCACCGCGATATTGATAGAATGACAAGGCCGA
>JABDIQ010000010.1 GCA_013003655.1 Winogradskyella sp.
AGTTGCTGTATAGAATTAGTGATCTGTTGCTGAATGGGCTCTGTAATGCTACGCTTTAGTAATTCTATCTTAACTGTTTGGTCCTTGTAACTGGCAAATGCCCACGGAAAAATAAGTTCTTGGGTTACCTTGCCTGCGTTGGCATCGCTATTGACGTAAGGTTGTAATCCGCTTTGAGTGAGTTGTTGTATGTTGCGTTCTCTAGTCTCCTCATCGGCAATAGGATTTATATAGTTGATTTTTATAAGGTTGTTATTAAGTGTATATTCTTCAAGAATCTGTCGTGTTTCGTTTTGTAATCGTCTAAATTCAGAAGGAAAATCACCCACTAAAAATACATCGATGATAAGAGGTGTGTCTACTTTGGCAATAATCTCCTTAGATGAGTCTGATAGACTGTAGCGTTTATCCTGTGTTAAATCAAAACGCTTATATGCCAGTTGTCCCAGTACATTCAACACAATGATACCCGCGACGGTATACAAAAAAAATCGTGCTTTATTGTTCTTCATTGTCATACGTAATTTCTTCCTGATAAGTGCGCAAGGCAACTACTGTGTTATCCTTAAAACTTACTTCTAAACAATCCTTGTCACTATTAAATGCACCTGGCTCAATACCTAAACCGTAATTCCATTTATTGTCGTCGTGGGCTTTTTGTGCTTCGTTCCAACTAAGCCATTCGTAAGTCCCTAAAAGTGCGCTAATCTCAGCTTTGCTCTTGCCAATAAGTGTGTCAGATTCTACGGTATGATCTGCCATTTCGTATCGCAGGGCCGGTTTTTCGCGCCAGTCTTGAGCATTAAAATACTTTTGGTGATGATAGCTGCTAATAATATTAATAAAAGGATAAAAGACATAAAAATATACTAGTGGAGTGATCACTAAGCTAATTAAAAAGGTCAGCCACTTGCGTTTGTCAATGGTATTTATAAATAAAAAGACTAGTATAAATACCAGCAACATAAATAGCACTAACCAAGGGGTTATGATCATTCCTAGTTTGTTTTAATATTAAGTTTCGCCAAGACTAAAAAGGCAATAGTTACACTTATAAAATACAAGAGATCCCTGCTGTCTATGACGCCACGACTCATACTGTCAAAATGAGCTGCCATTCCCAGATTTTCTAAATAGATGATATCTCCAAAAAGGGCATAGTTAGAAAGGCCTTCAAACCCAAAATAAAAAAAGAAACAGATGAAAACACCAATAATAAAAGCCACGATCTGGTTATCGGTAAGGGTAGATGTATATATGCCAATTGCTGCATAAGCAGCAGCTAAAAAGACCAACCCGAAATAAGAACCTGCAATACTACCATAGTCTACAGCGCCATTAGCGTCAACTAAAGCGTCAACCGTAAATACATAAATAATAGTAGGAACTAACGCGATAAGTATCAACAATAGTGCACCAAAATACTTACCCAATACAATGCGAAGCTTAGAGATTGGCTTGGTAAGTAACAATTCCATAGTGCCTTGCTTTTTTTCGTCACTAAAACTGCGCATGGTAACTGCCGGAACCAAAAAGATCAATATCCATGGTGCTAGTAAAAAGAAGGATGACAGATCGGCAAATCCAAAATCTAGGACATTGAATTGACCTTTAAATACCCATAGAAAAAGGCCATTGAGCAGTAAGAACACTGCAATCACTAAATATCCTATTGGTGAGGCAAAAAATGCGTTAATCTCTTTTTTTAAAATGGCTATCATGCGCTGTTAACCTATTATTTTAGTTGTTCTAATTTATCCACACTCCACGCCTGTGGTTTATCATTAAACAAGGCCTTTGTGTATGTCCAAACACTTTTAAAAAGTTCTGAGTGTCGATATTTTTCTAAATGTTCTTCGCTTTCCCAGTAACTGTATGTAAAAAAGATATTATCATCATTACGGTCTCTGTAAAGTTCTAAGAACTGACAGCCCTCAAAATGACGAATCTTTTTCTTGTTGGCCTCAAAATTAGATAAGAAGTCGGTTATTCGTGAAGGATCAAAACTCATTTTTACAATTCTTACTAACATTTGTTCTGTTTGAGGTGAATTCTTAAGTAAAGTTAACAGTAACTGTGTCCATAACACGCAATCCCATTAGGGTAGAGGCACCGCCTAAATTATCCCAATTGCTTTTGTACATGGCTATTTCTAAATAATCTGAGGAATTAAACACTACTAATCCTTTACCATCAGAATTGCGCTTAGATTCTTCATTTTCAAAATTAACGATATCGCTATATTTCTTAAAGATCTGTTTAAACTTATGATTTCGAGCTGAAATTTCATACTCACGAGTCTTCTGAATATTATCAAAGAATTTTCGCTTAATATTGGTTACTACATTGCCGTAATTATCAACATAAATAACGCTACCAATAATCTGGTTCTTTTCGTCATTAACATAAGGCACTAAATTCTTAATAGGCTTTATGGTGTTAATAACTTTTCCAATGACTTCAAGTGTTCCGCCACGCGCAATATGGCATGCCACTTTTACAAAGACATCTAAAACCGGAAAACTGGTCTCAATCTTATCATGTATATTGATCTCCACAATTTTTTCAGGGACAATCTCCTGGCAGATCATACTCATAATGCCATTATTAGCGCATATAAAGTAATGGTCGTCTAAACTAACCGCAATGTGCTTATTTTCAGGATTTAACTCAGAATCAATACCTATAATATGTATGCTCCCTTTCGGAAAACTCTTGTAAGCATTCTGAATAATATAAGCCGCTTCAGGAATATTAAAGGGCGTTACTAAATGCGAGATATCTACAATTCGGGCATCGTCTAATTCGTTATATATTGCTCCTTTTATGGCACCCACGAAGTGATCTTTTTCACCAAAATCAGTTGTTAATGTGATTATTCCCATAAACTAATTGTTGATATTTTTTTGAGCAACGATGATGTAAAATTGTTAGATTTGTTAAAACACAAAACTAATAAAACTAAACAGATTAATACACTAAACTTTAGTAGCTTTTGAACGAACTTATCTTAGAATTAGAAGAAATCACACCTAAAGAATTCTTCGGTGCCCAGAATGTCAATATTGAACTCCTAAAAACCTATTTTCCGAAACTAAAAATCGTAGCCAGAGGCAACAAGATTAAAGCCTATGGTGATGAAGACCAGCTCGAAGAATTTGATAATCGTATGTCCATGCTCATGGCACATTTTGGGAAGTACAACAAGATGGACGAAAATGTCATAGAACGCGTACTAACTGCAAATAGCAGTGACGATTATACTACTAACGGAAAAGGTGGTGATACTATTGTTCATGGTGTTAACGGACGAATCATTAAAGCACAGACTGTTAACCAGCGTAAGTTGGTAGAAAGTATGCGCAAAAATGATATGGTATTTGCTATTGGTCCTGCCGGAACCGGAAAGACCTATACTGGAGTAGCTTTAGCTGTACAAGCTCTAAAGAATAAAGAAGTAAAACGCATAATTTTAACGCGTCCTGCAGTTGAGGCTGGTGAAAATCTAGGTTTTTTACCTGGTGATCTTAAAGAGAAGCTAGACCCTTACATGCAGCCACTTTACGATGCGTTGCGCGATATGATCCCTGCCGAAAAACTGGCCAATTTCATCGAAAACGGCACCATACAAATTGCGCCACTAGCGTTTATGCGTGGCCGAACACTAGATAATGCCTTTGTGATCTTGGATGAAGGCCAAAACACAACGCACAACCAAATGAAGATGTTCTTAACACGTATGGGTAAAAATGCTAAGTTCTTACTTACTGGTGATCCAGGTCAGGTTGACTTGCCACGGCGCACCATCTCTGGACTCAAAGAAGCCTTACTTATTCTAAAGAATATTGAGGGTGTAGGTATCATCTTTTTGGATGATAAGGATGTCATTCGTCATCGTCTTGTCAAAAAGGTTATTGAAGCCTATAAGAGCATAGAGAACAGAGAATAATTACAGCCACCAAACTAAAACACAACATTACATTGAGTACAGCCAATACTATCATAGACACCAATTTTAATTTTCCAGGGCAGCAACGCGTATACAAAGGAAAGGTTAGAGAGGTATACACCATAAATAATGATTTGTTGGTGATGATCGCTACGGACAGGCTCAGTGCCTTTGATGTGGTGATGCCTAAGGGCATTCCATATAAAGGGCAGATACTAAACCAAATTGCCACACAGATGACGGCCGCAACAGAAGACATCGTGCCCAATTGGTTGGTGGCAACTCCAGATCCTAATGTAGCCGTTGGTCATTTGTGTGAACCCTTTAAAGTTGAAATGGTAATACGAGGCTATCTCTCTGGTCATGCTGCACGCGAATATAAAGCTGGAAAACGACTTCTTTGTGGCGTAACCATGCCTGAACGTATGAAAGAGAACGACAAGTTTCCGCAACCTATCATAACACCAGCAACCAAAGCCGAAAAGGGTGACCACGATGAAGACATTTCAAGCGAAGCTATCTTAGCACGTGGTATTGTAAGTGAAGACGATTACAAAGTGTTAGAAGATTATACACGCAAACTCTTTCAACGCGGTACCGAGATCGCTGCCAAACGAGGGTTAATCCTTGTAGATACCAAGTACGAATTTGGTAAAACAAAAGAAGGTAACATTGTATTAATCGATGAGATACATACACCAGACTCCTCACGCTATTTTTATGCCGATGGTTATGAAGAGCGTCAACAGCGAGGCGAAGCCCAAAAACAACTATCTAAGGAATTTGTGAGGCAATGGCTCATAGCAAACGGATTCCAAGGTTTAAAAGGACAGCAGATACCGCATATGAGTGATGACTATATTACAACCGTAAGTGAACGCTATATAGAACTCTACGAAAACATCACGGGTGAATCGTTTATAATAGCAGATGTCTCTAACATCCAGCAACGTATTTCTAATAATGTTAATAGTTATTTAAGCAGCCTTTAGGCGATCAAAGAGCAGCCGTATTTTAGCATAGACAAAAGCATTGGTCTTAACTCGATAAAGAGACAAAATACACACTACCGTTAAAAATAAGATGGCACCTATGATAGCTTCGGTTGGATTAAGGGTTTTGCCAATAACCTGAGACAAACCTACACCAGTAAAACTCCCGTACATTATAATAAAGTGGATGACGTAGATAGATAAGGTTTTTTGCCCAATCTTAAAGATTAGCGCATGCTTTAGAAGTCGCTCACAGAGGTAAAACAATCCGAAGATCACTAGCACATCGCCCAAGCGCGAAAACAAATAGTTGTAATTGGCAGATTGTTTAAAGATTAGTATCTCTGTAAAATAATAAAGCTTCATCAAAAGGTGCGATGAATAGTTAATAAGGAGTAACCCAATAACTAAAAAACCCGAAACAATAGATACTTTAAAGCGTGGTCGCTCTAAATAGCCATAAAATAAAGTGGCTATAAATGCACCATAGGCCATATAGCCAAACCAAGGAAGAATAGTAAAGATAGAGCCAT
>JABDIQ010000061.1 GCA_013003655.1 Winogradskyella sp.
TATGAATATCTGGTTTACTCGAAACTTTGCATATCTACAAGTTTCTTATAGACGCCTTTTTTGTCAATTAATTCAGAATGTTTGCCTTTTTCTACAATTGAGCCTTGATGCAATACAATAATCTGATCGGCATTTTGTATAGTAGATAAACGGTGCGCAATAACTAAGGATGTTCTATTCTTCATCATGTTTTCTAAGGCCACTTGTACTAGTCGTTCACTCTCAGTATCTAAGGCTGATGTTGCTTCATCCAGAATCATAATTGGAGGATTTTTAAGAACCGCTCTCGCTATGCTTAATCGCTGTTTTTGTCCGCCAGAAAGTTTATTACCAGAATCACCTACATTAGTATCAATTCCATCAGGTAATTCCTTGACAAATTCCCATGCATTGGCCACCTTTAGGGCATCTATGATTTGGTCATCTGTTGCTTCAATTTCACCAATCAACAAATTGTTTTTAACAGAGTCGTTAAATAAAATAGCATCCTGAGTAACGATACCTAATTGGTTGCGCAATGACTTTATGGTTATATCTTTAATATCAATGCCGTCAATAGAGATACTTCCTTTATTAACATCGTAGAATCTTGTAATTAGATTGGCAATAGTGCTTTTACCACTTCCAGATTGCCCTACTAGAGCGATAGTTTGTCCTTTTTTAATGGTTAGTGAAAAATTCTTTAGTACATAATCGTCCTTATATTTAAATGATATATCATCAAAACGAATAGTATCTGTAAATCCTTTTAAGTCGGTAGCTTCGGGTTTATCTCTTAGAGGATTTTCAGTGTCTATTATTTCTTGAATTCGCTCTGCTGCGGCGCTTCCTTGTTTAATATTATACAGTCCTCTAGATATGGCTTTGGCAGGTGTAAGGATGTTATATGCCAATCCCATATAAATTAAAAAACTACTACTGTCAAGTTCTAAATTAGGATCGTTACTCAATACCAAATTTCCACCATACCATAACAACACAGCAATCACCAAAATACCTAAGAACTCACTTGTAGGAGATGCTAGATTTTGTCGATTAAGTAACTTATTTGAAAAGTGATAGAATTTCGACGTTGAGTCGCTAAAATTTTTGTAAAATTTATCTTCGGCATTAAATCCTTTAATGATTCTTAGTCCTGTTAAGGTTTCTTCTAAGGTTGAAAGAATTACTCCTTGTTCTCGTTGAACCCTATCAGATTTACGCTTTAGACTTCTACCGATTCTAGAAATAATTAAACCAGTAAACGGTATAAATATAAAAACAAATAAAGTGAGTTTTGTACTTATGATGAGCATTGCAGTAATCGTAAAAATAATGGTAAGAGGTTCTCTTATGATTAGTTCTAGAACTGGTAAGAACGAATACTGTAATGTAGATACATCATTGGTGACTCTTGCCATAATATCGCCTTTGCGCTGCTCTGAAAAATAGGATAATGGAAGGTCTACGGTTTTTTTGTAAACGGCATTTCTAATATCTCTAATAACACCATTTCTTAAAAAGACCAAAAAGTAGTTAGCTAAATAGCCCGAAATGTTCTTAAGTAAAAACATAACTATAATAAGACTCACTACAAATATTAGAGCCTTAGAGTTATCACCGCCTGTAATTTCCTGCATAAAGAACGCTATTTGGCCCTCAGCATAGTCGCCAATATTCATTAAGCCAGTCCATTCTGGTTTTTTATCTAAGAAGATGTTCTCTTGCTTAAAAATTACATCGAGCATTGGTTTTAATGCTACGAATGATAAAGTACCAAATAATGCAAAGAATATATTGGCAATAATATGGCCTATGGCAAAACTTTTGTAAGGTTTAGCGTAGCGAAGTATATTTAAAAAATGATGCATTAAGCTAACTTCAATTCGTTAATAATAGATTTTATCTTGCTGTCTAAAATCTTGTTTGTTTCTTCAAAATTTGAAGCATCATTTAAAGTGGTATTCACACTAATATAAAACTTTATCTTAGGTTCTGTTCCACTGGGTCTTAATGCTATTTTACTGCCGTCTTCGGTATAGTATATTAATACGTTAGATTTAGGAATATCAATGTGCTCTTGTGTTTTATTTACCATGTCTTTTGCAATTGATAATTGATAATCCTCAATACGTATCACTTGAGAATTATTAATTGAAGATAGCGGGTTTTCGCGTGCATCAATCATCATTTGCTTTATTTCTTTAGCGCCTTCAATTCCTTTTTTAGTGAGCGAAATTAAATGTTCTTTGTAAAAGCCGTGTTTTACATACAGCGCAATAAGTTCTTTATAAAATGAACTCCCTTTTGCATTAGCTTGTGCAGCTATTTCACAAGCCAAAAGCGCCGAAGTAATAGCATCTTTATCTCGTACAAAATCACCAACCATATATCCAAAACTTTCTTCACCGCCACCAATAAAATCTAGCTCCGGAAAATCTAATATCATTTTAGCAATCCACTTAAAACCGGTTAGTCCTATTTTACATTCGGTATTGTACGCATTTGCGAGTTCTATCATCATAGGCGTAGAAACTATGGTAGTTCCTATAAATTCTTTGCCTTTCAGTTTACCTTCGTTTTTCCATTGCTTTAACAAGAAATCAGTCATTACTAGCATGGTTTGGTTACCATTAAGTAATATTAAATCGCCATTTAAGTCTCTTACGGCAATACCAACTCTGTCACTGTCAGGATCTGTGCCAATAACGATATCGCCATTAACTTTATCGGCCAGTTCTAAAGCCATTTTTAATGCTTCTGGCTCTTCAGGATTTGGTGATTTTACTGTTGGAAAATCACCATCCGGTTTTGCCTGTTCTTCAACAATATGTACGTTTTTATAGCCTGCACGTTTTAAAGTATCGGGCAGCGTGATAATTGAAGTGCCATGCAAAGCGGTAAAAACAATGTTTAAATTGTCCTTAGCATGTTGTGAGGTATTGAAGCTTCCATTATTTACCGAAGCATTTATAAAAACATCGTCAACATCTTTACCGACGTATTGGATGAGTTCAGTATTAGCGTTAAATTTTATATTCGTATAATCTACGGTATTAATTTCCTCAATAATCTCAGCATCTTGGGGTGGTACAAGTTGACCACCATCTTGCCAATATACCTTATAGCCATTATATTCTGGCGGATTGTGAGAAGCAGTTAATACAATACCGCAATGGCAGTCTAAATGTTTCACTGCAAAGGATAACTCGGGTGTTGGCCTTAGATCTTCAAACAAAAATACTTTTATACCATTTGCTGAAAACACTTCCGCAACCAATTTGGCTAATGACTTACTGTTGTGTCTGCAATCATAAGCAATGGCTACTTTAATGGTTTCATTACGAAATATTTTATGCAGGTAGTTACTGAGTCCTTGTGTATTTTTACCTAAGGTGTATTTGTTTATTCTATTGGTTCCAGGACCCATAATACCTCGCATGCCACCAGTGCCAAATTCTAGATCACGGTAAAAGCTTTCTTCGAGTTCTTTAAGGTTTGAATCGAGGAGTTTTTTAATTGTTTTTTGTGTATCCTCATCAAAGGTTGGTGATAACCAATTATTTATGCGTTCTAATAGTTTAGGTTCTAAGTTTGCCATGATTGTTTGCGTTCTATTAGTTATAAAATTACTGATTTGTGCGCTTTAGTTTATTGTTTTTGTTTCTATATTGACCTTATCTTTAATTTGATACCGCTTTTCGTTCTGTTTAGAGCGTAAAATCAATTCACCAACAAAGCCTGCTACAAAAAATTGAGTACCAATGATCATTGTTGTCAAGGCTATATAAAATTGTGGTCGTTGTGTTATGAGTCTGCCCGTTGGATTTATAAAAAGTTTATCAATTCCTAAATAGATTGCAAAGCCAAATCCAATTATAAACATCAATACACCAAGTGCACCGAATAAATGCATTGGTCTTCTTCCAAATTTTGAAATAAACCACACCGTTATTAAATCTAAAAACCCGTTTATAAATCTACTCATACCAAATTTTGTTTTACCGTATTTTCTTGCTTGGTGCTGTACTACTTTTTCGCCTATAGCAGTATAACCGGCGTTTTTTGCCAAAATAGGGATATATCTGTGCATCTCGCCATAGACATCAATACTTTTAATCACCTCTTTTTTAAAGGCTTTTAAACCACAATTAAAGTCGTGTAGTTTTACAGCAGATGTTCTGCGTGCGGCCCAATTAAATAGTTTGGACGGAATATTTTTTGTTATTACAGAATCGTATCGTTTCTTTTTCCAGCCAGATACCATATCAAAACCATCTTTGGTAATCATAACATACAATTCTGGGATTTCTTCAGGGTTGTCCTGAAGATCTGCATCCATGGTTATTACCACATCACCTTCGGCTTTATCAAAACCCGCATGCAACGCTTGAGATTTTCCAAAGTTTTTTTGAAATTTTAATCCTTTTACATTGGAGTTTTTCTGAGATAATTGAGAAATAATATTCCATGAATTATCCGTACTGCCGTCGTCTATAAAAAGTATTTCATAAGAAAAACGATTGGATTGCATCACAGATACAATCCAATCGTATAATTCGTTAAGAGATTCTTCTTCGTTGAGTAGTGGTATAACTACTGAGATTTGCATAACATCCAAAACTTATTTCTAAGTTTCAAAAGTACAGA
Source organism: Winogradskyella sp. (assembly GCA_013003655.1). Taxonomy (GTDB): domain Bacteria; phylum Bacteroidota; class Bacteroidia; order Flavobacteriales; family Flavobacteriaceae; genus JABDIQ01. The sequence goes on from JABDIQ010000061.1 coordinate 4,630, forward strand.
AATTATTCGACCTTATTATT
>JABDIQ010000071.1 GCA_013003655.1 Winogradskyella sp.
TCCCTACCAGTCCTCTATGCCCTGCAACAAATATTTTAGAATTTTTTTCCATTATCTATTCAAAATAATTCTTGATGCGATAGCCTCCTTCTTGCAGATATTGTTTCTTCTTCATGAGTTTAAGATCGCTAGTCATCATATCATTCACTAAGTAATCGAGGTCATATTTTGGTGTCCATCCTAGTTTTTCTTTAGCCTTGGTTGCATCACCAATTAAAAGGTCTACTTCAGTTGGTCGGTAATACTTACTATCAACAGCGATAACTTCTTTTCCTAATTCCAATTGATACTCAGGTTTAGTGCAGGATTTTACATATCCTTTTTCGTTGGCTCCTGTACCTTTAAACTCTAGTTCAACACCGATGTGGTTGAAGCACATTTTAACAAAATCTCTCACTGTGGTTGTCTTGCCAGTTGCAATTACCCAATCTTCGGGTTCGTCTGCTTGTAATATCATCCACATCATCCGCACATAATCTTTGGCATGTCCCCAATCTCTTTGTGCGTCTAAGTTCCCTAAGAAGCATTTATCCTGAAGTCCCAGTGCTATCTTTGATGTTGCTCTTGTAATTTTTCGGGTTACAAAGGTTTCTCCTCTAATTGGAGATTCGTGATTAAACAAAATACCATTGCAGGCATACATACCATAGGCCTCCCTGTAGTTTACAGTGATCCAAAAGGCGTACATTTTAGCAACGGCGTAAGGACTCCTTGGGTAAAATGGTGTTTTCTCCGTTTGTGGAACTTCCTGGACTTTGCCATAGAGCTCTGAGGTTGATGCTTGGTATATTCTTGTTTTCTTTTCTAATCCAAGAACTTTGATGGCTTCTAATAATCTTAACGTGCCAACACCATCTGCGTTAGCTGTATATTCTGGCATTTCAAAAGACACATGAACATGACTCATTGCGGCCAAATTATAAATTTCATCTGGATTTACTTCTTGAATGATTCTAATGAGATTTGAACTATCCGTCATGTCCCCATAATGGAGAAAGAAATTACGATTCTCTTCGTGTGGGTCTTGATATAAATGATCTACCCTGTCTGTGTTGAATAATGACGATCTTCGCTTTATTCCATGAACTTCATATCCTTTTTTTAATAGAAATTCGCTTAAATATGCGCCATCTTGCCCTGTAACTCCTGTAATCAATGCTATTTTTTTATTCATTATGATGTGCTTCTGTTTTTTTTAAGTTTCATATAAAAGTAATGAATTTGTTATGGTTTTATCCTTTATCATTTAGTTTTACAGTGGCTTGATTTAATAAAATGCTATTAGACTTTAAGTGGTTATAAATGATATGTAAAGACCCACTTAAAGAAGTGGGTCGCTTAATATTAATAATGTATACGATTTAGTATTCTTTAATATAATTAAACATTCTGTAAAAAATAAAAATTAAAGCCATAACTGCAAATACAAGAGCCGGTAGTATAATAAAATACCTGTTTTCGAAGTCTTTAGCTTCATTACCAACTTCTTCAAATCCTGAAAGTACGTCATAATACACACTTTCTTCTATCAATTCTCTGTCTAGTTCTATAATGGCGTCCCTTACCTTTAATTCTTCTTGAAACAGCTCATATTCTCGGGTTGGTATGCGCTCTTGTTGTAGGGGAAACATTCCTTCCATGCCAAGAGACAACTTGTTACTTTCAGATTCCGCTTTTAAAATTCCAAAATAAATATTTTGAAGGCTATCTAGTCTTCTTAATTCAACTTTTAAAGCAGCCTTTCTTATCAATATCGTGGAATCTCTAATGCGTTTTAATTTTTTTGAATATTCATTTTCAAAGGTTTTTCTAAATCCATTTTCTAAACTCAAAAAGATATCATTCTCTTTAGACTTCGCGTTAATTGAAAAGATTTCGCCACTGAGTATGTCTCTATTCTCAATGTATTCTTCATAAGTGACCTCATCCGCTAATGTAGTATCAATCTCTTTCAAATACTCGTTATATTCAGAGAGAAGATCATTAGGCGTTTCTGGCCCAATTTTCATATCAAATTCTACCAATTTTTCTGCGGATGTAGAATCTATATCGAAAATTCGCGATAGTTCACTGTAGTTTTGCGCAGCTATAAGAGCATTAAAATAATCTACATTATTGGCTAGCTTATATTTGGATTGAAAATACGGCTGAACCAACATGTCTGATGAATAAATTGTAGGCGAAAACTTATCAATTGCAAACCCAATAACCGCTGCTGCCGTAACCGAAACTACAATAAGTTTAATGTTTTGAACTATTGGTTTTAGCGCACTAATGATAAATTCAAAAATTAGCTTAAATAGTTTTCCGATTAGCTTAAATAGGTTTTCAAACACCTTACCAATGGCGTTAAATAATTGACCTAGTTCTACTTCTTCGTTATTGGGTTTATTTGATAAATTATCACTCATTTTTTAAGTATTGAATATTTGTTCTAGTATTTTCTTTGTTATGACGTAAGTTGGCTTTACACCCGAAGTGCCTAATCCTCCTGACGCTAGTGTACTGCCTGTTTCTAGTGGGTTATCACTTGCGTAATAGGCATAGCGCACTTTAACATTGTCGTCTATATTTCCGCGTATCTTAGACGCGGCTTGTATTGCTTTTTGATAGTGGGCACCTTCCATTTCTAATCCAATGACATTCCATGTCGATTTTTTAAAGAATTTTAAAATTTCTTTATTCTGAAGCGACGTTCCTAGCACTGTAATCATTGTTCCTTCAAATACATCAACACCGCTATCTTCAAGGTCTTTCTTATTTAATTCATTATTAAACGGATAATTATCAGCGGTACCTTCAAAAATATGTGCTGAAGGAATCATAATATCACCCTTACCACCTTCTAATATTCCTGCCTTGCCCATAATTGATATGGATCTCACATTTAGATGTGTTTTGTCTCCTTGGCCATTAAATGGTTTTAGTAACTCATCCATGGTTTCATAAGCCTGTTCTCCAAAGGCATAATCCATGACAAATATAATAGCTTTATCGGCTTTGTTGCTTTCTTGATAATTAAAATCTGTAGCGCTAAAATCTATTTTATCACTATCAAAAATTTGTACGTCTATGTTGGTACCAGACTCGTCTGGGATATAGATCATGCCGTTTTGCTTGGCAAGTTTCTCTACCTTGGAGCGTAAGATATAATTTTCGGACTTGCTGAGATCTTGATATAGTTGTAACATCTCTTTTTTACCTCTGGCCTGTTTCAGTGCAGATTTTGCAAATAGCGTATTCATAACACTATGCATATTGGCGCTAATGATATGTATTGGCCGTCCTAAAAGCTCATGTTGTTTAAGCGTATATTTTATTTTATCCGCCCAGATCTCACCATGAATGTGATGGCCTAGTCGTTCTCTTAGAACAGGGCTAAATGTAACGGTTCTTTTTTTGTTATGGATGGTTTCTTCAATGGCTAATTTACCTAACCAGTAAATGATATGTAGAAGTCGTTCTGGCTGCTCTTCTGTTGCAAAATTAGCGTAGGCTTCCGTCAATTCATTAAACGTGCGCCCTAAAATATTTGCTGTATGCGTAATTGCGATTTCGCGATCTTTTTGACTTAGTTTTTTCTTAGATCTTACAGCTAACTCTAGCTTCTCCCAATCCCTAACGGTTGTTCCTTCTTCGTCAATCAATACGCGTTTACTTATTTTATGAGACTCAACAAATAGGAATGTGAGGTGGGTCAATATATCATATATCTCAGAGCGCCCTCTTGTTACTTCAATGTTCATTTGTTCATTGTCAATTCTGTAACAATTTCGTCTTCGTTTAGGTGGAATGATGACTTTAAAGTGTGAGTTTCCATAGCCTTCGTCACTAGTTAGGTTAATGAATGAACACTCTTCTATGCCTTGAGGTAGTCTATCTATAACATACAGTAACCCGTCAAGTTCGGCTTTTTCTTCTCCTATTGACCCGTATATCTCTGGTCGTAATAATAGCAAAGCTTCTCGTAAGGTTTCGCCAGATACTCCCATAGGTTTATAAAAACCGCGATTGAACAAATGACGCATGGTGATGTACATTCGTTCTATAGCATTAGAGCTCTCCTGTGCTCTGGTTCTTCCTTGTTTTCGTTTTTGGGTCATAGGGCTAATTATGCGTTCAAATATACTGTTATTTAGTTAATTTGTTCTCTATTAAAACATCAGCAATTTTGCGATCATTAGATAATCGCGGAATCTTGTTTTGCCCTCCTAATTTGCCTATAGATTTCATGTATAAATTAAAGCCGTCTTTTTTTACTTCTTTTATTTGGAGCTGTTGAAGTACCTTACCTGAAATTAAATCTTTATAATAGCTGTTTTGAGATTGTAATGAATGATCTAGTTTCTCTAAAAATTGATCTTTGTTTTCTGGTTCAGTTTCAAACTCAATAAACCACTCGTGATAAGGCAAGCCTTCTGAAGGGTTAATTTGTGGAGCAACCGTAAACTCATTGACCGCAATATCAGTGTCTGTTGTAGCTTCTTTCATGGCTTGTTCTACCTCTTTTCCTATAACATGTTCACCAAAAGCTGAAATAAAATGTTTAATGCGTCCGGTAACTATGACCCTATATGGCTCTAGAGATGTAAACTCAACGGTGTCTCCAATATTGTATGCCCATAAGCCAGCCGTAGTAGATATAATCATAACGTAGTTCACTCCTTTTTTTACGTCCTTAAGGGTGATGCGATTAGGGTTATCGTCAAAAAACTTATTTGCTTCAATAAACTCATAAAAAATACCTGAATTTAGCTGCAAAAGCATACCCTTATCATCCTGTTTGTCTTGAAAGGCAAAAAACCCTTCACTCGCCGGATAAAGTTCAATACTATCTACTTTTCTGCCTATTAAGTTCTCGAATTTATTTCGGTACGGCTCGTAATTAACCCCGCCGAAAATAAACAGTTGAAAATTCTTAAAAACATCGCCAACTTTTTGTCCACTGCGTTCTGTAAGTTTTTCAAAATACATTTGTACCCATGATGGTATACCCGAAATTACAGTCATGTTTTCATTAACAGTCTCCTCTACGATAGCATCTACCTTGGTTTCCCAATCTTCAATACAATTGGTCTTATAACTTGGCAATCTGTTTTTTTGAAGATATTTGGGTACATAATGAGCAACAATACCAGATAAGCGGCCTAACTGAATACCATTCTGTTCTTCTAACACAGGAATCCCTTGCAGAAATATCATTTTTCCATCAACAAACTTGGTGTTTCCTGTTTCGTTAATGTACATCAAAATAGCATTTCTAGCGGCTTCAACATGGGTTGGCATACTTTCTTTGGTAATAGGAATGTATTTTGCGCCAGAGGTTGTCCCAGATGTTTTTGCGAAATATAGAGGCTTGCCCTTCCAAAGGATATCTGACTCTCCTGCAACAGCTCGTTCTACATACGGCCTAAGCTCTTCGTAATCTCGTATGGGAACATGGTTTTTAAAATCGTCGTAGGTTTTGATCTCATTAAAGTTATGGTCTTGTCCAAATGCGGTAGAGCGACCTACCTCAATAAGTTGATTGAAGACCTTTTGCTGTGTTATATGCGGTTGTGAGGCCCATTTATTTATAGATTTGGCAATGCTTTTGGCAAAAGGTTTGGCAAGAAGGGCTTTAAATGACATCATTATTAAAAATCAATGAAATTTTCTGGATTCACAGGATAGCCATTACTCCAAAGTTCAAAATGTAAATGCGGCCCAGTACTGTATTCGCCTGTATTTCCAGACATGGCGATAACTTCTCCTGCTTTAACTAAGTCGCCTTGGGTTTTTGTAATAGAAGTATTGTGTTTATAAACTGATATTAACTCCTGCGCGTGTTCAATAATTACCACATAACCGGTTTCGACTGTCCATTCTGCAAAGATAACAGTGCCATCGGCCGTTGCTTTAACCGGAGTGTCCTGAGGTACCACAATATCAATGGCAAAGTGTTTGGCTTCAATATTATATCTGTCTGATACTACACCATTGACAGGAGGAAAGAGCACATAACTAGAGTTTCCCGTATTAGACTCAAACAAATTGTACTTGTCTTCTTTATTCACTTTTTCTCTTAATAATGAGTCTTCTCGGTTCGGCTGAATGTCAAAAATATCTGGGTCTTCTTTTGCTACTGCAAGGATAGAATCTCTATTGAACTCAACACTAGCAACATCTCCTTTGAGTACTTTCTTTATAGATGCTAAATAGCGTTCATTAAGCAACATTTCTTGAAGCATCGAGTCTGTTTTAAAATTCAAGCGAGTTGCTTCTCGTTTTAACTGAGTTGAAGAATATCCTGGTATATATTCTCTCAATGGTGTAAATGCGATTAAAAGAATGGTTAAGAAAACAAGAATAATAGCTGAAAGCGATGTGAGGACAAACACATTGAGTCGAGTTAGTTTAATGGCAAATCGCTCTTCAAAGGTGTCTTCATTGAGTATAACCAAACGATATTTGTGCAATAATTTTTTTGCAAACCGTTTTTCTTTTTTCTTCTTTTTTGCCATATGCTGCAAAGTTAGATAAAATTAGGACTTTAATAGGTTGAATAATAACTTAAAGTTTTAGTAACAACGTCATTATTAAACTTTAATTATTACCTTTGTAGCCTAATATTTTTAATATGAACAGTATGTTTCCGTTAGTTATAGGGTGGCCTCAGGTTATACTAATTGCAGTTGTGATTTTATTGCTGTTTGGAGGTAGAAAAATACCTGAACTTATGAGAGGATTAGGAAGTGGCTTAAAGGAATTTAAAGACGCTAGTAAAGAAGAAGACTCAAATAAGACCGATAAAGAATAA
>JABDIQ010000079.1 GCA_013003655.1 Winogradskyella sp.
GATCAAGGTTTTTTTTTAGAATGGCAAAGATAAACATTAGAATAACCAATTGCCATTTTTTGATTTAGGATTTTTGAAGTTCACTGAATTTTATAATGTATTTTTGCATGGACTTGCAATAATTTAATGATGAATTATTTTTCTACAGATTTTAAATTAGGAATTTTAGGCGGTGGCCAATTAGGCAAAATGTTATTATATGAAACACGCAAATACGACATTTACACCTGCGTTTTAGATGCAAGTTCAGAAGCTCCAGCCAGGTTAGCCTGTGATGAGTTTCACCAAGGTGATCTAATGGATTTTGACACCGTTTATACCTTTGGAAAAAACGTCAATGTCCTCACCATTGAAATAGAAAATGTTAATGTTGACGCGTTAGAAAAGCTTGAAGATGAAGGAATTGTTGTTTACCCATCTTCAAAAACTTTAAAAACCATTCAAAATAAAGCAAACCAGAAATTATTTTATGTAGATCATAACATACCCACTGCACCGTTTTCGAGATTTGCATATACCTCAGAAATTGAAGATGCTATTAGTCATGGAGGCATAAGTTATCCGTTTGTATGGAAAAGTGCCCGCTTTGGTTATGACGGTATGGGTGTGAAGATCATAAAGCGTTATACAGATCTTGATGAATTGCCTAATGTTGAATGTATTACTGAAGCACTAATTCCATTTAAAAACGAATTGGCGGTTATTGTGGCCAGAAATAACGCTGGTGATCTTAAAACCTATCCTGTTGTAGAAATGGAGTTTCATCCAGAAGCCAATCAGGTTGAGTACGTACTTTGTCCGGCAAGAATACCAGATGATATTGCGCGTAAAGCTGAACTGGTAGCACTTAAAACTGCAAGTGCTTTTAAACACGTAGGACTTTTGGCTGTTGAGATGTTTTTAACTCAGGATGATGAGATTTTAGTTAATGAAGTTGCGCCTAGACCACATAATTCTGGTCATTATAGTATAGAAGCAAGCTACACTACACAATTTGAACAGCATTTAAGAGCGATTTTAAATCTGCCATTAGGTGAAACGCAAAGCAAAGTTTCGGCCGTAATGGTTAACTTAGTTGGTGCCGAAGATTACAGTGGTAATGTGGTGTATAAAAACATTGATAAAATAATGGCAATGGAAGGCGTAGTTCCACACATATATGGCAAAAAACAGACAAGACCATTTAGAAAAATGGGACATGTTACTATCATTAATAAAGAACTGAGCCAAGCCCGGCAAATTGCCGCTAAAGTAAAACGAACGATAGAAGTTATAAGCGAATAATATGAGTAAAGTTGGTATTATAATGGGAAGTAAAAGCGATTTGCCAGTGATGCAAGACGCTATTGA
>JABDIQ010000157.1 GCA_013003655.1 Winogradskyella sp.
ATAAACAGATCTCTTGCTACTTGCAATTCTTCGGCCATAGCAGGATTCCCTTTTAAGCCTAATTTTGTACTTGTTATATGTTCATTCATTACACCATTTCCACTTATAGAAGATTCTTGAGGAAAGGAACAAATTAAACCATCAAAACTGCAACTATATTGCAAAGCAATCTTCAATAGATTAGGATTAGACACGGGTTTCTGATAGTCCATAAATGCAACGGCTCCTGCCTGATGCATATCGTATAGTTCGGCAAGTGAAGCACCGTCACTATGTTTAGTTAAAGCTCCTACAGGACATACATCTACACTGTGCTTGGCAGATTTAGCGAGCAAAAACGATATATCGGCATTGCTATCTATTACAGGATATGTATTAGGATTAAGAGCAACAGCAGTAAATCCTGATAGAGCTGCTGTTTTTAATCCATTGGCTATTGTTTCACGTTCTTCATAACCTGGTTCACCAAAAGATACACTACTATCAAACCAGCCCACTGAAACATGCAGATTGTCTAACTTAAGTTCTTTGTAATTTTTAGGATTTGAGATGCGTTTAGATATTTTAGAAATAACGCCTTTTTCAATTAAAATGTCTACAGTTTTGTTGTGAAATTCGCTTTTTGAGTCAACGACAGTAGCAGATTTTAGAAGTACGTTCATTTAAAATATTTTAATATCAACATCTCAATTAGAAGGAATACCAGCGCAAAAATAACAAACCATTTCCATAAGGCATTAACTTTTGTGCTAGTTTTTATTGCGTTGATAGCATTAGCTAAGCTATTGTCAATGTTTATATTAGACCCTTCTTCTAGATTAAGGTAAGATAAATTGCTTTCAGTTCTGTTATAGTTAAAACTAAGGTGTAACAAAGTACTGTCTTTTCTGTTTACATCATATATACCAGCCAACTTAGGATGTTCATCTGTCATTAATTGCACTTTAGTAGGTGTTGATTTTTGCATAGGAATGATGCTGTTGCTGTTTAGAGTTAAGGTTAAAATCTCATCTTGAGTTAAAACAACATCTATATCTATTGTGTTTTCATTATCTATGGTATAATATAGTTTAGAAACTTTTAAACTTTGCTTGCCAATATTGTAGAGTAGAGGAACAATTAATGGCGAATCTATAAAGTTAGAATTTACGCTGTTTATTGCTCCTGAAATCAAATAGTTACCATTAGCGCCAGTGACAAAGGCAGTTCCGTCTTCAAATTCTAAGATAGCATTTGTAGTGGAGGCTAAAACATAAGATGACTTGGCATATGGATATTGAAAATTTCGAACACGTTTATTAAATGTATTTTCAAAAATAGGATGATCGTAGTTAATGGTTGTAATTTGCTTATTCGTATTGTTTTTTACAATTAAATTAGGCAATTTTAAACTTGTAAGTAATTGATTATAAGAAGTTAATACCGCATTTTCTGAAGTAATTATTAAAACACTTCCGCCATTGGTTTTAAACGTCTCTAAGGCTGTTGTGAGACTTGTAGGTACAGATTCTAGCATATTGATAATTACTAGATTGTAATCTGAAATGGTATTATATCTCAATGTATTTAATGATACCGAATTGTATTCGAACTCATCAGTAGTATAAATGCTCTTTAAATAGGTGTCATCGGCATCATTAATGGCTAATACTTTTATTTTAGGATTGGTCCTTAAATTAAAAAAAAGCGAATTATCGTACTGTAAGCTGTTATCTTCAATACTAATTTTTCCTTTTATTTTTTGATTTGCAGGTAGAGTGAATATAACTTGGCCCTCACCCTCAACAACGGCTGTACTTTTTGCTACTAGGGCATCATCACTAAATAATGAAACGGGTGTTTCATCAATAGTCCTTCCTGAGTTTGATAAGACTACATTAAGATTTAGAATCTCATTGGTTCTGTTAGAAATAAAAACACTGTCTATACTTATATTACTAGCACTAGTTGGTTCTAACTTTACTAGTGTTAGTGCCAATGAAGTATCGACACTACGATTGAAATTTTCATTTTGTCGTTGAAAATCGGATACAACAATTAACTGCTTTAGACTACTAGGATCATTTGAAAAAAGCTGTTTCCCTTTTAAAATAACCGACTCATAATCATACTGTTGCGAAGAATAAGAAAGGTTTATAAGATCGTTTTTTATAGCCTTAAACGAAGCAGTTTTAAATTCTTCGTCATTGGTAAAAACATTAATGGTTTCGGTATCTTCAATGGTGTTGATGATATCTTGTATGGCTTCATTTAATAGGCTTCCGTTTTTTCCTTTAGCTTGCATACTAAAGGAATTATCTAAATAAAGCACGGTTTCTTTCTTTAGATTAAATAATTCTTTAGAGGCAAAATAGGGTTGTGCAAAAGCCACTACCAAACAGGCTAACAACAACATTCTAGTAAGTAGCACCAACCACTTTTTTAACTGAGAACTTTTACGCGTTTGCTGTTCAACCTGCTTTAAAAACTTAACGTTGGTAAATTCAACACGTTTAAACTTTCGTAGCTGAAATAAGTGAATAAGGATAGGAATAAGCAGTAAAAAAAGGCCAAAAAGTAATTCGGGATATTTAAACTGCATTATTTATAGCTATGTAAATAAGATCAATTGATTTCCTTCAAAGATAGAAAATCAAACTAGATATAAATGGAGCGCTTTTGAGAAATTTAACAGAAAAAGAAGTAATCTGTCATAGGGCTCATATCTTGCGAATTAAAATAAGCTTTAATTTCTTGTTGAGCATCTTCATTAGCAACAGTTACAATACTCTGTGGAGACATTAAGTCCTTTAAATAATCAAAGGAGCGTAGAGTACATCCATAGATCTCTTTGCCAATTTTTTTGGGATTATCGCATATCCAATAAAATGGAATGGACTTTGATTTTAGTTGCTTGGCGATGCTTTTGCCTTTAAATCCTGCTCCCCAAACGGTTAATGGTCTGCTTGAATCGTAATCTAATTTCAAAAAGTAATCTAGTTTTATGTCTAAAAAATAGTTCTGTGAGTAATGCTCGTGTGTTCTAGAGGTTCTACTAGCATAATCGCGCCACAAGTGCAAAACCGTTTTACATGGAATGCACACTAGCTTTTGAGCATAAAATCTAAAAGTTAAATCATAATCTTCAGGATATCTGTTTGGTCTAAAGGCCTCCGCTTTTTCAAAATCTTCTCTGTAGGTCATCCAACATGGTGAGGGTATAACACATTCTTTATAGATTTCTGTAAAATTAGAACCTGTTGCTGTTAGTTTATTGATCCATCGTTCATACTTAGCGTAGCCTTCACTAATGCCTTCCTTTTTAAAATACTTGACTTGTCCAATAGCTATATGTCCCAGACCACTTCGCAGCAATGATTTAACCATGATCTCTATTCGGTTCGTGGTCATAATATCATCGCTGTCCATGCGCGAAATAAAGGTTCCTTTACTATAAGAATAGGCTAATTGCAAGGCATCAATAATTCCATGACCATTAGTGTCGTATAATTTAATTCTACTATCATTTTTAGCATATGTTGCTACGATAGCTTTAGAGTTGTCGGTTGAGTGATCATTTATAAAAATCGCTTCCCAATGTGTGTACGTTTGATTTAAAATAGACTCAACACACTCCGCGATAAACGCACTAGTATTTTTAAATGGAATAACAATACTAACTAAGGATTGCTGCATGCCACGAATATACAATGCTTTTTAACAAAATCTTTATAGTTGATATTGTAACAGTACGTACTTTTGGACGACCAGTAATTCAATTAAGTAATTAACACTATTATATTATGAAACATCGTATTGTTATTCTATTAATAACTGCACTCTTTATGGCTTGTGGCACAAGCAAACCAGTGGCCAACGATTTAGCTGTAAATAACCCTATTGCTTCTAGTTTAAACCTTTCTGAAGTTGTAAACGACAAAGTACCTGTAAGTATTGATCCTGGACGTTTTACTCAAGAAACCGTGACTTATAGACTGCCTAGAGTAGTTCAGGGCACCTATTCGGTAAGTGATTTTGGAAAATATATTGAAGAATTTAAAGCTTTAGATTATAACGGAAATGAATTACCAGTTAATAAGGTAGATACCAATACATGGACCATTTCTAGCGCTGAAAATCTTGATAAATTAACCTATTACGTTAATGATACTTATGATATTGAAGTTACTGGCGGCATAGGAGGTGATGTTCCTTTTTCACCTGCGGGCACTAATATAGAGCCAGATAACTATGTGCTTAATTTGCACGGCTTTATAGGTTATTTTGATTCGTTAAAAAACAATCAATACACATTAGATGTAACGGCTCCTGC
>JABDIQ010000189.1 GCA_013003655.1 Winogradskyella sp.
TTAATTACCGAATTAAATGTATTAGAAAATTTTGAACCAAAAGTGCCTGAATCTTATAAAGACTCTGAAGTGGTTATGCTTGGTAATCTTCATCCGCTGGTGCAAATGAGTGTTTTAAAGCAAATGAACCAGAAACCAAAGTTAGCAATATTAGATACTATGAACTTCTGGATGGATTGTGCTCTAGATGATCTATTAAATGTCATAAAAGAAATTGACGTTATTACTATAAATGACGAAGAGGCAAGGCAATTAACTAATGAATATTCATTAGTTGTTGCGGCGCGCAAAATTCATGAGTTAGGACCAAAATACGTTGTAATAAAGAAAGGTGAACACGGTGCGTTACTTTTTCATGATGATAATGTGTTTTTTGCCCCTGCACTACCGTTAGAAGAAGTATTTGATCCTACTGGTGCTGGTGATACTTTTGCGGGTGGCTTTGCAGGTTATTTGGCTAAAACAAGTGACTATTCTTTTGAGAATATGAAAAATGCCATTATTTACGGTTCCACATTGGCATCATTTTGCGTAGAAAAGTTTGGTACAGAACGAATGACCAATCTATCTGAAGATGAGGTTAACAACCGATTAAAACAATTTAAATGCTTAACACAATTTGAAATTGAGCTTACATAATAACAACGCGCTTTTTTATAAGGCGCGTTTTTTAATTAAACCTGTTATAACATATAACATAATCCATGAGTGATGCTATAAAACATGAGTGTGGTATTGCACTGATACGCCTGCTAAAACCATTAAGTTTCTATAAAGAAAAATATGGCAGTGCCTTCTATGGTGTTAATAAGATGTATTTAATGATGGAAAAACAGCATAACCGTGGACAAGATGGAGCTGGTTTTGCAAGCATAAAATTAGACACCAAGCCAGGTGAAAGATATATAAGCCGCGTTAGATCGGTTGCTCAACAACCCATACAAGATATATTTGCTCAGATAAATGCAAGAATAAACGAGGATTTTACGACTAATCCTGAATATATAGAGAATGTAGACTTACAAAAAAAGCATATGCCATACATTGGCGAATTGCTTTTAGGACACGTGAGGTACGGTACCTTTGGAAAAAACAGCGTAGAAAGTGTTCATCCTTTTTTAAGACAAAATAACTGGATGCATAGAAACCTCATTGTAGCCGGTAACTTTAACATGACCAATGTTAACGAGTTGTTTGATAACCTTGTGCAAATAGGTCAGCACCCAAAAGAAAAGGCAGATACCATTACCATCATGGAAAAAATTGGTCATTTTCTGGACGACGCCGTCGCTAAGGTTTATAAAAACTTAAAGAAAGAAGGTTATAGTAAAAGCGAGTGTTCTCCATTGATTGCAGAGCGTCTAAGCGTGGCTAAAATTCTTAGAAAAGCCGCCAAAAACTGGGATGGAGGTTATGCAATGGCTGGGCTTTTGGGCCATGGTGATTCATTTGTGCTTAGAGATCCTGCTGGAATTCGTCCTGCGTATTATTATAAAGACGAAGAAGTCGTGGTAGTAGCTTCAGAGCGTCCTGTAATTCAAACTGTTTTTAATGTTCCTTTTGAAAAGGTTTTAGAATTAGAACCAGGCCATGCCATTATTACAAAAAAGTCTGGTGAAACTCGTATTAAATCCATTTTACCTCAATTAGAACGCAAGGCGTGTTCTTTTGAGCGTATTTATTTTTCAAGAGGTAGTGACGCAGAAATATATCAAGAACGTAAAGAATTAGGAAAGTTGTTAATGCCTAAGGTTTTGGAAGCTATTGATCATGATACAAAAAATACTGTGTTTTCATTTATACCAAATACAGCTGAAACTTCCTTTTTTGGAATGATTGAAACTGTAGAAGCTCATCTTAATCAACAAAAAACTAAAGCTATTTTGGCTGGAAGCAGAAATATTTCTGCAGAGAAAGTCACTGAAATTTTATCAGAGCGACCACGGATTGAAAAAATAGCCATCAAGGATGTTAAACTACGAACATTTATTACCGAAGACAGTAGTCGCGACGATTTGGTAGCACACGTCTACGATATTACTTATGGTGTAATAAAACCAGATGATAACTTAGTAATTATAGATGATAGTATCGTAAGAGGGACCACCTTAAAAAAGAGTATCATTAAAATGATGGACAGACTTAATCCTAAGAAAATAATTGTAGTGTCCTCTGCACCTCAAATTAGGTATCCGGATTGTTACGGTATAGATATGGCCAAATTAGAAGATTTAATTGCTTTTAGAGCAACACTTGAGCTTTTAAAAGATACCGATCAATACCACATTGTAGAAGACGTTTATAAAAAGTGCAAAAATCAAACAGACCTTAAAGACGAGCATGTTATTAACTATGTAAAAGATATGTATGCGCCATTTAGTAATGAACAAATATCTGATAAGATCTCGTTATTACTTAGCGATAGTGATGTTAAGGCAGAGGTTAAGATTATTTTTCAAACCGTAGAAAATCTGCACAAAGCTTGTCCTAAGAATTTAGGGGATTGGTATTTTACTGGAGACTATCCTACAGACGGAGGCAACCGTGTAGTAAATCGAGCATTCATTAATTTCTATGAAGGGAATAACGAGCGTGCCTATTAATAACGCAATTTTACACTTTATCCGAAATATTTAACTTTTTATCTAAAAAAAGCGCATTTTATCTATATTTTGAAGCTTTTTCCGCAAAATACATCTACATTAGTAAGACCATAACATAAGTAGGTTAAGTTCATGGTAGATTTGGGGCAAAAAA
>JABDIQ010000217.1 GCA_013003655.1 Winogradskyella sp.
AGTAACTATAGTAAAGAAAAATAAGAGTACGAAATAGCAATTTTTCATAGTAGATAAACGACTGCATTATAACCTTAGTATAATGCTTCAATTTTTATTTCAAAAATACAACAATAATTTGTTTTTGCTACCGTTTACTAAAAACGAAATGAGGGACAAAAACCTTAATAAATCCGATATTCGGTAAGAAAATAAGGACGAAATGCACATTTTTTTGTAATTTCTGTCAAAAAAAAGTTGCGCGTTAACCTTTAATTGTTATATTGCGAGTCTAAATTTATGATGACCTTACTTAAACCTATTAAAATGAAAAATGTCTCAAACCTAAAATTATTATTGGTTGTTGCGCTCTGCGCATCAGTTGTTGGCTGCAAGCGCTCCTCTAGCAGTGGCAACGTTGACAGTGCTACCGGTTGGAAAATCAACGACAAAAAAGGTGGCTTTCAATACAATACTAATTTTAAAGAACAAGAAACACCACCTGGTACGACTTTCATAGAAGGAGGTACGTTTACCATGGGTAGAGTTGCAGACGATGTTATGCATGATTGGAATAATACACCCAATCAGCAACATATTCAGTCCTTTTATATGGATGAGACTGAAATTACAAATGTTAATTATCTGAATTACTTATTCTATTTAAAGAGTGTTTATCCTCCTGAGGATCCAAACTTCTCTTTAATTTATAAAGGAGCACTACCAGATACCTTAGTTTGGAGAAATAGACTTGGTTACAACGAAATGATGACCGAGAATTATCTACGTCATCCTGGATATGCAAATTATCCAGTTGTTGGAGTAAGTTGGATTCAGGCGGTAGAATATGCCAACTGGCGAACAGATAGAGTAGCTGAAATGGCTTTACAAGAAGCTGGTTTCATTAAAAGAGATGCTCAGTATACAGACGTTGATGCACAAAGCACATTCAATACAGACACATACATTAATGCGCCTTCTCAAACTTATGGTGGAAATCAAGACGTATTACAAGGAGGCAGAAGACCACAAACCGATGCTAACGGCGATCCTGTAAACACATATGCTAAAAGAGAATCTGGTCTAATTCCAGTGAAGTACAGACTACCAACTGAAGCAGAATGGGAATACGCTGCACTTGGAATGAGTGAATTAAGAAGCTATAATGTCTACAGAGGACGTAAAAAATATCCTTGGGATGGTCAATACACCAGAGCTGGCAGACGTGTTAATAGAGGTGACCAGTTGGCTAACTTCAAACAAGGAAAAGGAGATTATGGCGGGATTGCAGGATGGTCAGACGATGGAGCTGATATCACTGCCGAAGTTAAATCATACGAGCCTAACGCTTACGGTCTATATGATATGGCCGGGAATGTAGCAGAATGGGTAGCGGATGTTTACCGTCCGATAGTAGATGATGAGTTTAATGACTTTAACTACTATAGAGGTAATGTTTATACCAAGAATGCAATAAACGATGATGGATCTGTAAAGATCGTTACCATTGATGAGATTGTTTATGATACTTTAAGTAATGGAAAAATTGTTGCAAGAGACCTACCAGGTGAAATTGCGAAGGTTCCTGTCGATGAAGAAGAGACATATCTGAGAACAAACTTTGATAATAGTGACAACCGTAACTTTAGAGATGGTGACAAGCGTTCATCTAGATATTACAGAGAAAGTTTTGATGAAGGTGATAAATCAAATGGTACAAATAAGATGTACAATTCACCTAAACATGCTGTAGCGTTTGATTCACTCGATGGTACATTAATCAGAGAGTATGACAAATCTAACGGTAGAACTTCTCTTATCAATGATGAAGTACGAGTATATAAAGGTGGATCATGGAAGGACAGAGCATATTGGATAGATCCAGCACAACGAAGATACTTCCCACAAGATATGGCAACAGACTATATCGGGTTTAGATGTGCAGTATCTAGAGTTGGTTCAAAAACTTTAAGTTCTAAAAAGAAACGTAATTAAGATTTACAAAAAATAGAATAGAAAGTCCTAACGATAATGTTAGGACTTTTTTATTTTTAACATTATGAAAATTGAAGAACTTTACAAGCTTTTTTTGTCGTGTACAAATGCCTGTACGGATACTCGAAAATTAAAAAAAGACAATATGTATTTTGCCCTAAAGGGTGATAACTTTGATGGTAATGATTTTGCTACAAAGGCTTCTAAATTAGGTGCAAAATACTGTGTTGTGGATGACAAAACACTTGATGATGACTCATCCTTTATACTAGTAGACGATGTACTTACCGCATTACAACAACTAGCAAGATACCACAGAGATCAACTGACTATACCTATTATAGGATTAACAGGAAGTAACGGAAAAACAACTACCAAAGAGCTTATTAATGCCGTTTTATCCACTAAGTTTAAAACAAAAGCAACTATCGGTAATCTTAACAATCATATAGGTGTTCCGCTTTCCGTATTAAGTATAACCGAAAATGATGACATTGGTATTATAGAAATGGGAGCCAATCATCAGAAAGAAATTGAATTTCTTTCAGCCATTTGTCAACCAGATTATGGACTCATTACCAACTTTGGTAAGGCACATTTAGAAGGGTTTGGAGGTGTTGAAGGTGTAATTAAAGGCAAGTCTGAATTATATGATTATTTAAAGGCTAACGATAAAACTGCTATAATCAACACAGATGATCAAAAACAAATAGAGCAAATTGGCAACTATAAGAAAGTTTATACATTTGGCTCATCCCAAGATAATGACTGCACCATTACATTTAAAAAGGCTATTCCATATGTTACAGTTGATTACCTAAACACAGCTATATCATCTAATCTTGTGGGTGATTATAATTTTAGCAATATTGCTGTAGCTATAGCATTAGGACACAATTTTGAAGTATCTAAAGATCTCATTAAAAATGCTATTGAGTCTTATACTCCAAATAATAATCGCTCAGAAATACTCAATAAAGATTCCAATCTTATACTATTAGATGCCTATAATGCTAACCCTACAAGTATGTTGGCAGCCTTAAAAAACTTTTTACATTTAGAGTATGACCATAAAGTTTTATTTTTAGGAGATATGTTTGAATTGGGTGAAGATGCCGCAGAAGAACACCAATCTATTGTAAATTATGTAGAAAAACACTTTAAAGACCGAATCTTTTTGGTTGGAGAAAATTTTTATAAGACACAATGTTCAGATTCAACTTTAAAATTTCAATACTTTGAATCGCTTAAATCCAAACTAACCAAAGGCGCTTTTAAAAACTCAGCAATCTTAATAAAAGGATCTAGAGGTATGGCACTTGAACGTATTTTAGAGTATATATAAAATTGTTCGAAGTTCAAAAATAACTCAGAATTGTACGCGAATAATTATTATCAGACTGGGACTAACCCTATACAAAACCAAAAAATCCAAACACTTGTTTGGATTTTCTAATTAATGTGGGTCATACTGGATTCGAACCAGTGACTTCTACCCTGTCAAGGTAACACTCTAAACCAACTGAGTTAATGACCCTTGTATACAAAAAAAGTCCGCTGTGAGGCGAACTTTTGTGGGCGCGAAGGGATTCGAACCCCTGACCCCTTGGGTGTAAACCAAGTGCTCTGAACCAACTGAGCTACGCGCCCTTAAATAGGTCTGCAAATATAAATTAGTTTTTAATACCTCAAAAGGTTTTTGACAAAAAATTAAATAATTTCAGCAACTACAAATGTGCTTCCACCAACGTAAATAACATCTTCTTTGGTTGCATTTTTTTTGGCTCTACTCAAAGCTTGTTTAACACTCTTGTGCACTGTTCCATTTATCCCGTTTTTTTTAAAAAAGTCTTTTAAAAGATTTGCTTCAAGTCCACGCGGCACATCAGGTTTACAAAAATAATAAGTGGCGTGTTTTGGCAATAAAGGAATAATAGTGTCTATGTTTTTATCATTGACAACACCAAAGACAATATGTAAGACCTTATACGATTCCTCTTTGAGTTGCTGCATAACAAATTTTAGACCCTCTGCGTTGTGGGCTGTATCACAAATTACTTTCGGGTTGTATTGTAAAATTTGCCATCGGCCTTTTAGCTTCGTATTATGCATTACGTTTTCTAATCCATTCTTTATTTGATCGTTACTTATTCTAAATCCTAAAGATTTTAAAACCACAGTCGTTTGTATCACAGTTTTAATATTAAGCTGTTGGTAATTGCCTTTGAGATCAGAGTCGTATTTTGCTTTTACCAATTGATCAGCAAAATAAATAGGTGATTGACATTTTAAAGCTTTGTCTAAAAAGATGAGTTCGGTTTCTTCGTGCATCTCACCTATGACAACTGGTATATTTGGTTTAATTATTCCCGCCTTTTCTTGAGCAATAAGCGGCATTGTATTACCTAAAAATTGCGTATGATCATATCCAATATTGGTAATGACCGAAAGGATTGGGGTTATAATATTTGTTGAATCTAGTCTTCCTCCCATACCAACTTCAATAATGGCCACATCAACTTTTTGGTCAGCAAAAAAACGAAATGCCATCCCAACGGTCATTTCAAAAAAAGACAGCGATTGCTGTGATATGAATGATTTGTACGATTCAATAAATTGAATAACATACGCTTTAGGTACTTTTTTACCGTTTATTCTTATTCGCTCTCTAAAATCTTTTAAATGCGGAGAAGTGTAAAGTCCTACCTTATAGCCAGAGCTCTGAAGTATTGAAGACAGCATGTGGCTGGTAGAACCTTTTCCATTGGTTCCACCAACATGAATGGTTTTAAATTCTTTTTCAGGATTTCCTAAATGATTAGCAAAAGCAATTGTATTGGTGAGATCTTTTCTAAATGCAGTGCTACCTTGCCTTTGATACATTGGAAGCTGTTTAAACATCCAACTCAACGTCTCACTGTAATTCATGAATCAATTACTTATCTCAAAGTTAATACTTACAAAGCCAATTTGTTTTGAAGGCGCATTAGAATCTGCCGGCCATTTATGCGAGAGCGCTATTTTTTTGGCTGGCTCTCGCAAACACGGATCTGTATTTGTGGTTCCTCTAACTCCTGGGTTTGCTGATATGACGTTACCTTGCCTATTAACTTCTATTCTTACAACAACCAAACCGTATTCGTTGCAATCTTGTTTAAAAATTTGTTTTGATGGTCGTCCTCTGCCATTTAAACCATAACCAACACCACCTTTACCAGGTCCTGAACCACCAAAATAACTCGGCGCATACGGATCTCCATTTAACTGGCCTTTATTTCCTGCAGAGTCATCGTTTCCTTCTCCTATTCCATCATCACTGTTAGAGTTTTTTACACCGCCTATAAGTGCATCGAGTTCTTTCTTCTTTTGTGCTTCTTCTCGCTTCTTTCTTTCAATGGCTTCCTGCCGCTCTCGTTCTATTCTATCAGCTTCCGCTTTCGCTCTAGCTTCTGCTTCTTTTCTCTTTTTTATAGCAATACTTTCGGCTGTTTCATCAGTAATAACATCTTCAGCCTTTGTCACGTTTGTTTGTGGCTCAGATTGAGTTTCTTGTTCTACAGGTTCTTGTATTTTTTTATTGATTTCAGATTTTACGGGTTGCTTTAGAGGTGTATTACCACTACCAAAATCAGAATTGCCAAAATTTACAGCTACACCATATTCTTCTGGCGGATCTAAATAATGTGGACCAACAACAAATAAGAGTAGCAGTATAATTAAACTAATAAGCACTGTTATTTTTGCCGAATTACGCTCGTGTTTAGTCTCTAAATATTTCACCTTTTATATTTTATAAGTATAAAGTCAATTTTAATGCCAACTAATTTGGCTTCACTGCTAAAATTACTTTAAACTTATTTCTGTTAGCAATATCCATAACCTTTACTACATGCTCAACTGGGACTGTTTTTTCTGCTCTCAAAACAATTGTTGGTTGCTCTTGTTTTGAAAGAATATCAATGAGTTGACTTTCTAATACGCTCTCACCTACTCGTTTTTGATCTATGTAATACGTAAGATCTCCTTTTATACTAACTGCTGTAGATTTTTTATTTTCTGTTTTTCCGCTAGCTTTAGGTAAAATAATATCAATAGCGTTTGTGGTGACCAACGTAGATGCTATCATAAAAAATATTAGTAGCAAAAACACAATATCGGTCATTGACGCCATATTGAATTCTGGAGTAACTTTATTTCTTCCTCTAATATTCATCAGATAGGTTCATTTAAGTGATCTAGAAATTCAACAGAATTGGCTTCCATCTGGTAAACTACTTTATTGGTCCTTACCACAATATGATTATATGCTATATATGCAATAATACCAACTACCAAACCGCCAACAGTTGTGGTCATTGCGGTGTAGAGTCCACTGGCCAAAACATCCATTTGTATAGTTCCGCCAGCATTTGCTAATTCAAATATTGAAAG
>JABDIQ010000242.1 GCA_013003655.1 Winogradskyella sp.
ACAAGTATTGGAGTAAGATATTTACCCAAGATACCGAGCACTTTAGTTCTATTCATTACAAAAAGAAAAGCCAATAGAAAGTAAATTGTACTTGTGGTTAATGGATGAACATTAAAGAAAGGAGCAATAGCCATTTCATGAGTGACTGCAGCTGTGCGCGGACAAGGTAATGTTATAATGATTAAATATATAATGAGACAGTACACTAGACTAAATACAGGAGACACCTTTTTTCCAAAGTCTAACATATTGCCTTGGAGCTTTGCGTGACCAAATAACGAAATTAACGGTATTAATGTTGCCGTAGTAATGAACCCTAAGGCAACTAGCCACCAGTCATCGCCAGCATTGAAACCTAGCATAGGTGGAAGTATTAAATTACCCGCACCAAAGAACCCTGCAAACAATGCAAATCCGAAAATAAACGTTTGTTTGGTTTTAGTCATTAATGATTTTCATTTTTAAAACCTTTAATGTTATTATGATTTTAATTAATGATGATTGATAGAATTTTCCAAGATGCTAAATATAGTAAAATGCGACTCAATTCTTATCTCGTTGAATATTTGTTCTGGTATCTTTGTGCTAATGACAATTCAGTATAAAAAAGCTACATTATCATTTAAGGTAATAGGAAAAGGTAAGTCCGTTATTTTGCTACATGGGTTTCTTGAAAATTTGTCCATGTGGGACGATCTTGTTAATTCCTTATCGTATTCGTATCAAGTAATTTGTCCAGATCTTTTAGGTCATGGCAAGAGTGAATCAATTGGATATATACATACCATGGAAGACATGGCAGATGCGCTTGAGACTATACTCAATCATTTAAATGTAGATAAAGGTGTTTTTATTGGCCATTCAATGGGTGGCTATGTTGCTCTAGCTTATGCTGAGAAATATCAGCATAAAATAGGTAGCCTATGTCTTTTAAACTCAACTGCAGAAGAAGATTCAGAGCAACGTAAACAAAACAGAGACAGAGCGATGACACAAGTTAAACTTAATGCACATCGATTTATCAAAGTTTCCATAAAAAATTTATTTAGACCTAAGAATAGAGTAATCTATAAAAATAGGATTAAAGAGATTCAAGAAGAGGCTTGCCAAATGTCTTTAAAAAGTATTATCGCCGCATTAGAGGGTATGAAAGTTCGTCCTAACCGAGAATCAAACTTAAATCGACATAAGGAATCATCTTTAATTATAGCAGGCAAAAAGGATCCTGTTCTAAATTATGATGATTTAAAACAGATGGCAAAGCGAAACGGAATTAAACTCATTTCATTACCCGATGGCCATATGAGTCATATTGAAAATAAATCCGAATTATCTTACTTTTTAAAGCATTATGTCGAAAATTTAAACTTTTAAACGTTTTAAAACGTATTTTTTCTAATTTAGAGTTCCCAAACCTACGATGCTATGCATAAATCTACTAGATCTTCTTCGCCTTTGCGGCTCTATTGCGATATTTTTGGCCATAACTACCAAGTATCTAAAAAGGTAACACAACACGTTAAAGAATACACATGCTCATGTTGTAAAAAACAACTAACGACTAATAGTAACGGAAAACTTACTGAGTTAACACCAATTTATAAAGAAATAAATAAGGTTCTTGAGAACGTCTATTCAAGGAGAATGTTACGTTTAAAGCAAAAATCTTTCAGTTCATCGATTTATTAATTGTTCATAACGTGTTAATAACTAAAATTTCTATCTTTAGGATCCCTACAGAAATTCC
>JABDIQ010000249.1 GCA_013003655.1 Winogradskyella sp.
GGTCCGTGAGGAATACCAGCTGGATGCAACGAAATGTGTCCTGCATCAATGTCATTTCTACTCATAAAATCACCGTCTACATAGTATAACACCTCATCACTATCTATATTACTATGATTATATGGTGCAGGTACACTTAATGGGTGATAATCATAAAGTCTAGGCACAAAACTGCAAACCACGAAAGCATCAGTCTCAAAAGTCTGGTGCACTGGTGGTGGCTGGTGAATGCGGCCAGTAATAGGTTCAAAATCGTGGATTGAGAACGCATAAGGATAGTTGTAACCATCATAACCTACGACATCAAAAGGATGAGATGCGTAGACCATATCAAAAATATCGTCTTGCTTTTTTATTTTTATAAGAAACTCACCACTTTCGTTATAAGTTTCTAACTCGGCTGGACGACGAATATCGCGCTCACAAAATGGAGAGTGTTCTAATAATTGACCAAACCAATTGCGGTAACGTTTTGGTGTGTAAATTGGGCGTCTAGATTCTACAATAAATAACCGATTGTCCTCGGTATCAAAATCTAGTTTATAAATGATTCCTCTGGGTACTAAGAGATAATCACCGTATTTAAAATCTAAGTTGCCTAAATGAGTCCGTAATTTTCCTGAACCTTTATGAATAAAAATCAACTCATCCGCATCTGTATTCTTATAAAAATAGTCTTTAGTTGACTGTTTTGGAGCTGCTAATATTATACTGCAATCACTATTGATCAAAACCGTTTTTCTACTCTGCAGATAGTCGTTTTCGGGTTTTACTTGGAACCCTTTAAAACGATACGCTTGCATATTATTTGCCTTGGCAATCTTAGGTGCAACACTGTATTGTTTATTAATATGTTTTACCTGTGTTGGTCGCTGTTCGTGGTAACTATTGGTATACATACCATCAAAACCTATGGTTCCGAATAATTGTTCGTAGTAAAAACTACCATCAGGTTTTTTAAACTGTGTATGTCTTTTAGGTGGAATTTCCCCGAGTTTATGATAAAATGGCATTTTTGATACGTTTATTAGTTTATAATACAATCTACTTATCGATGGAAATAGATTGGGCTAGGTGTTCTAAAGGTACAAAAATGGAAGCTTATTCTGGATTCCTTTTTAAAAGGAAATGAAGGTGAAGTTTTATATGTAACCAGAATAATTTCATTGAGTTACAAAGTTGACTATTTTTTAATTTAAAACCAAAATCCTACATTAAAAAACCAGTAGCTTCCACCATTATCGGGTGAATACGTATATTTCGCTTCTAAAGGACCAATAAAGGTTTCTATAGAATATCCTAAGGCATAACCAGTAAAATCTGGTGCAGTAAACCATTCACCTGTTTGAAATATGTCGTTCTCAATGTTAGCATAATTTGCTGCAAAGATGATATGATGCTTTTTAAAAACTTCATAGTCCATTACAAATAAAGCCTTAACAAAGCTATTTCCGGTCAGGGATAAAAAATCGTAACCATAAAAGGAGATGAAATTATTAATGAAATTATTGGCATAACCACCCAGAGCAAAACCTAATGTGGTTGTAGAATCGTCTCCTATTTTAAATCCTCCCTCGGATTCAATATTTATGGCAAAACGATCTGAAGTACTAAACGCATAACCAATCCGCGCTTTTGCAATTGAGAACTCATTAAAATCTTCGTTAAAATCTGAAGCAGAAAGGTAGAGATTAAAGTTACCGTCAAATAAAAATCCGTTTTTAGGGAAATAGGCGTTACTGTAGGTATCAAATTTTAAAGATCCAAATACACCAAGATAATCTGTGTTTTCAAATGTGGCATCGCCTTGCTGATCTTCAGAAAAAAGAGTTTCAGAAATTATTTTTAAATGTTTATGTTCTGCACCAATGCGTAAGGCAAAGTCTTTTCTAAACAGCGTTTGCACAAAAAGTTGATTGGTAAAGTCTTGTAAATCTATATCAATGGAATTTAATTCGTCAAGCAGTGGCGAATCTAATCCAAGGGCTAAACTGGGATTGATGTTTTTGTTAAATTGATTAAATCTAGATTTAAAACCTATACTTAAATAAAATCCTTTATCAAGAAAATAGTCTAAGTTGTATCTTGAGTTATCTCCCAAAATGAGATCTAGTGAGGCTATATCATTATTAAAAAGAAGTCGTTTTTTGGTAAGATTTGCCAGTACTCCACTATTATAAAGATCGTCATAATGAACACCAAGTTTTAAAAATGTTCGGGTTGAGGACTCAACAACGGAACCTTTAAAATCAAACTCATCCTTTCTGCCTGTTGGCACCAATTGATATCTAAACGTGTCGAAATTGTTAGTGGCAGCCAAGTTATTTATACCCTTATTAAATTGCTCTAAACTCACACGATCATCTCCTTTGAGTCTTAGTTTACCTAAAATGTAAGATCTCGTATAGTTTTTGTTTCCTTTAATGTTTATAGATCTAATATTGAGCGAGTCTAGTAATTTAAACGTCTCATTTTCATTGGGTTGTTCTTCTTTTTTATTCAATTTAGAAAGGGCGTCATTTTTTACCTTAGCTGCTTTTTCTCCAATATTAATAATGGATTCGCCTTGACTGAACGATATCACCGAAAACCGATCAATATCTGGTTTTATATAAATATCGGTTAAGGAGGCCTTTTCACTCATAGCCTTGATAGTTCTAAAATTATTGATCTGCAGGAGTATTTCTGGGGCTGATTTTAAGGATGTTCTATCTCTAAGATCGTCCTGTACATCAACGCCTACAATGACATCCATACCTTTATCTCTCAATTCTGTAACTGGGAAATTATTGGTTACACCACCGTCTATTAAAATATCGTTCCCTAATAAAACTGGCTCAAATAATGAAGGAAGTGCCGCACTTGCCGTTACAGCTTCGGCAAGATTACCGCGATCTAATAACACAGGATTACCTGTTTCAATATTTGTGGCCATGCAAAAGAATGGAATAGGAAGATCACTAAAATTCTCCACATTGTTAACTGGCAACATAAGTTGATATAACAAATTATAGACATTCTGGCCTTTAGAAAGTGCCTGTGGAAGACTTATTTTAAAATTATCAAAAGGGAGGCTTATGGCATATTTTTCGGCATTTTCTCTTTCATAAAAGGATTTTGACGATCTTGGAAATTCATCGTTAATAAGCGTACTAAAATCTGTCTGTTTAAAAATTTCTTCGAGTTGTTTTCCTGAATATCCTGCTGCGTATAACGATCCAATCACCGCGCCCATACTTGTACCAGCGATATAATCTATTTTAATATTTAAACTATCTATAACTTTTAAAACACCTATATGTGCAAATCCTTTTGCACCACCGCCACTAAGTACTAAACCTGTTTTTTGAGTCTGCGTATCTTGCGCATAGAGTGTTAAAGCTCCTAATGATAGCATTAGCGACAGCATCAAAATATTAATGCAGGGTCTGTATTGGTTTAATACTATATGCTTAGTTGTTTTCAATTGTCGTTTTTATGATAATAATTATAGACCTTCTCAGCACGTGAGGCACCTATAACAGCTTCTAATTCATCTAATTTAGCATTACCAATTCGTTTTACAGATTTAAAGGATTTCATAAGATCGATGATCGTTTGCTCTCCTACACCATTAATGCCTTCTAACTCTGATATTAAAGCACCTTTACTACGTTTATTTCTGTGGTGCTCTATCCCAAACCGATGCGCTTCGTTTCGTAACTGCTGTATGATTTTTAAGGTCTCGCTTTTTTTATCTAAATATAAGGGAATTGGATCATTTGGATAGTACAATTCTTCTAAACGTTTTGCAATTCCTATAATGGCAATCTTTCCTCTTAGTTCTAACTTATCCAGACTTTTTAATGCGGAAGATAGTTGGCCTTTGCCACCATCGATTATAATGAGTTGAGGCAACGCTTTTTTCTCGTCTAATAATCGCTTATAGCGTCTATAAACCACTTCTTCCATGGACGCAAAATCGTCTGGGCCTTCAACGGTTTTTATATTAAAATGTCTATAATCCTTTTTACTTGGTTTTCCGTTTTTAAACACCACGCAGGCTGCAACAGCATGAGTACCTTGAATATTTGAATTATCAAAACACTCAATATGTCTCGGTTCTTCAGATAATCTAAGATCTGCTTTCATTTGAGCCATAATACGGTTTACGTGCCTATCTGGATCGGTGATCTTAATCTGCTTTAATCTATCCATGCGATAGTACAT
>JABDIQ010000267.1 GCA_013003655.1 Winogradskyella sp.
TTTTTAGAAAAGACAGGCCTTACTATTGTTAAGGAAGACAGAAAGTTTGATAGATTTAAGGGAAGAGTTATGTTTCCTATACATAGCATGAGCGGACGCGTTTTGGGTTTTGGTGGAAGAATCTTAACAACAGACAAAAAAGCGGCGAAATATCTCAATTCTCCAGAAAGTGATATCTACCATAAAAGTAAGGTTCTATACGGATTGTACTTTGCCAAACAAAGTATTGCTAAAGAGGATAATTGCTATTTGGTGGAAGGGTATACGGATGTTATTCAATTCTATCAAACTGGGATTAAAAATGTAGTCTCTTCTTCGGGTACAGCGCTTACGTCAGATCAAATTAGATTAATCAATAGGCTTACAAATAACATTACCGTATTATTTGATGGTGACGCGGCAGGTATAAGGGCATCACTACGCGGGATTGATCTAATACTAGAACAAGGAGTTAATGTAAAGGTTTGTACATTCCCAGATGGTGAAGATCCTGATAGTTTTGCTAAAAACAACACACTTGAAGAACTAACACTTTATCTCGAAGAAAACTCTAAAGACTTTATTCAGTTTAAAGCGTCTCTGCTAGTTGAAGAGGCTAGTAACGATCCTATTAAAAAAGCCGAAACCATTAGGGAAATTGTAAATAGTATTGCAAAAATTCCTGATCAGATTAAAAAGGAGGTTTATATACAAGAGTGCTCCAGAATTATGGATATCAGTGAAGATGTCTTATTTAGCACCTTAGCCCAAATTAATAAGAAAAACTTATCTGTAGCTAGGCAAACCGTAAATCAAGAGCGTAAATCGTTTGAAGTAATTAAGGCAGAATCTCAACCTAAGGTTAAGATTGATGTTCAATACGAACTTGAACGTAAGATTATTGAATTGTTATTGCTATACGGTGATAGAGTTGAGCACTTTGAAGACCTTGTTCAAAAGGAAGATGAACAATTTGGAGAATTAATTTTAGAACCAGTTACAACTGAAATTAAAGTATACGAGAAAATATATTTAGATCTGCAGGATGATGAAATGGAATTTTCAAACCAAAGATTTAAACAACTTTATTATTTAATCATTGAACAGTTACAGCAGAATGAGTCATTTTCTATTACAGAATTTATGAAAAACTTAGATCAAGACGCCGCTAAGTTGGTTACTGGAATCCTTATGGAGGATGAAAAATATACCTTACATGATTGGGAACGCAATCATATTGTTACTAAAGACAAGACTCAGTCTGTAGCACAACTGATTACACAAACCATTTTAAGTTTGCGTTGTCACCTTATTGAGCAAAAAGTGTCAGAATTTAAGCAGGAACTTCTTGCTGAAACAGAAAATAAAAACACCATCATAGAATACGTTAAAGACTACGTGGGCCTAAAAATGTTACTATCCCGAAAACTGGGTAAAGTTATAGGTTAATTTAAGCTAAGTCGTGATGCTTAGCCTGATTTATTAAGTCTACAATATTTGTTACGTTGAGTTTTTTAAATAATCTGGCTTTATAGGTGCTTACAGTTTTTTCATTGATACTAAGTTCTTCAGCAATTTCTTTGTTTTTTCGACCTATAGACAACAATTTTAAAACCTCTACTTCACGTGTTGAAAGTCGTTTAAACAAGCGCGTTCTACTTTTTCTAGTATCCTCATAGCGCAAGTGTTTATCCATCTTTTCACTTAAAGAAACTTCACCAGAGCTAATTTTTCTTACGGCCTTTTCTATACTTTCTAAATCGGCAGTTTTATTAAGATAACCTGAGGCCCCAGCTTTTAAAGTGCTAATGGCATAAATTTCTTCAGGTTGATGACTAAACATCAACACATTTATATTCTTATTTTCTTTTTTAACAGCTCTTAAGGCGGTAATACCATTTAATTCTGGTAAATCTACTTCAGAAATAATCACATCAACTTTGTTATGTCTAACAAAGTCAAAAATTTCAATGCCGCTGTTGAGAGATCCAACAACGTCAAAGTCTGGTTTAGCATCTAAAAAAGATTCTAACCCTTTTCTAACAATGGGGTGACTATCTACGATGAGTATTTTTGTCATAACAATAGAGAAATAAAAAAATTATACAAAATATTCCCATATACTAGTAGATTTATGGTCGTATTTTCAGATATAAGCGGAGTTAAACAAAAATAGCGAAAAAATTAGTATAAGCTTCTTATTTTTTTAAAAATGTAAGAATTATTTGATTTTTTTAGGAATATTGCAAACAGGAATCGGTATCATCTTATGTTTGTTTAATGAGTTAAGTCTGGAATAAATTTTAAAAACCTCCTTTTCTCGACCATTAAAATCCGATAGAGTTTTGCCTTCGTCTTGCATTTTCATGGCCCATTCTAATTCTGGATACGAAGCGCCAATTTGATCTTCATCCGTCCTATCGTCACCCCAGAGACCATCCGTAGGCGCTGCATCAATAATTTCCTGATTTACGCCTAAATATTCTGCAATTTCATAAACTTCAGATTTTAATAGATCTGCAATAGGACTCAGATCTACACCACCATCTCCATATTTTGTAAAAAATCCAACGCCAAAGTCTTCAACTTTGTTTCCCGTACCGGCAACTAAATACTTTCTTAACGCAGCAAAATAATAAAGAGACGTCATTCGTAAACGTGCTCTTGTATTAGCTAATGACATAAACCTGCTTTCTTCATCTTCAACATCTGGCATAGTCTCAATGAGTTGATCAAACACAGGTGTAAGGTTAACTTGTATCATTTCAACATTTTGGTGATTTTGCTTTAACCAATCGATGTGATTCATGGCTCTACTGACTTGACTTGGAGCTTGGTGAATAGGCATCTCTAAGCATAAAAGATCAAGACCAGTCTTAGCACACAAGGTTGAAGTCACAGCAGAGTCAATCCCACCAGACACCCCTACAACAAATCCTTTCATTTTAGCGTTTAATGCATAATCTTTTAACCAATCTACGATGTATTTAACTACCTTTTCTGTTTGCATAAAGTGAAAATTTATTAATGAAAGAAGTGTACCTTTGCAGTGCAAAAATAATTGAATATAGGTACAATTAAAAATGATGCTTTTATATCTATGAAGAAATTTCTTTTTTTATCTCTAATTGTTTTTAGTTTTTGGTCTTGTAACGATGATTCTGCTGTGGAAAAAGAAATAGCAAACATTAAAATTGATTGTAAGATTGAGCGGTTTGATAGACAGTTTGCTAACGCAAGCCCAAATGACTTAAAATCCTTGAAGTTTTCATATCCATTTTTGTTTTCTAAGTCAGTTCCAGATTCTATTTGGATCATGCGTATGCAAGATAGTCTTCAAAACCAATTGTTTAATGAGGTTGCAATGGTATTTGATGAGCCATTATCTCTTAAAGAAGACATTAACAGCTTATTTAAGCATCTAAAGTACTATGATAAATCGTTTACTGTGCCAAGAGTGATCACGCTGACTAATGATGTAGATTACAGAAACAAAGTGGTAGTTACAGATACTATTGTATTAATTGCACTAGATAATTATTTAGGTGCAGTGCATCCCTATTATCAAAATATACAAAGATATATTGCCGCTAACATGCAAAAGGATCAAATCGTTGTTGATCTTGCTGAAAAATATGCTGAGAAGTATGTCTTTCCAACGAAACGGCAGTCGTTTTTAGACGAGATGATCTACTTTGGTAAATTACTCTATTTTAAAGATAGAATTATTCCGTTTGAAGATGACGCAAATAAAATAGGATATTCACAAGAAGAATTAGATTGGGCTGAGGCCAATGAAAGTCCAATATGGAGCTATTTTATAGAGAAAGAATTATTGTATAGTACAGATCCTAATTTATCTAACAGATTTATAGCTAACGCGCCTTTTTCTAAATTTTATTTAGAATTGGACAATGAATCACCCGGTAGATTAGGTCAGTATATAGGATGGCAAATTGTTAGAGCATATGCAGAAAAAAATGATGTTGGTCTTATGCAACTCATGCGCGAAGAACCGAGAGTTATTTTTGAAAATTCAAATTTTAAACCAATGAAATAATGAGTAAAATACATAAATCCAAGATTGAGTTAACCGTTGAATTAGATGATAATAGAATACCAGAAAAATTATACTGGACAGCAGATGATGGTGGTGTATCTAATGAAGAGGCAAAGGCATTTATGTTATCTGTTTGGGATAGCAAGGCTAAGGAAACCTTAAAAATAGATTTATGGACTAAAGATATGCCTGTTGATGAGATGAAACAGTTCTTTCACCAAACTCTTGTAACCATGAGTGACACCTTTATGAGAGCAACACAAGATGAAAAAATGACTGCTACTATGAAGGACTTTTGTGATTATTTTGCTGAAAAATTAGAATTAAAAAAACACTAAATGCGTAAGTTTTTATTTGGTATAATCCTCACCCTTGCCGTAGTGCTCTTGTTTAAATACTGTACGCGTCAACCGACTATTGTTGTAAAAGAAAGTTCCGTACTAATACAGGAGCAGATTAAAAATGTAGGGAAATTAGTGGTGACTGAGGGTCATTTTAGTGAAGTATTTAATTATGAAGACTCAAAAGACATTTTTGGTAGTTATCTCACTGCCGATAAAAAGGCTTTGGTAGTAGTAAATGCAGATGTTACCGTTTCTTATAATCTTAGTA
>JABDIQ010000291.1 GCA_013003655.1 Winogradskyella sp.
GGTAAATTAAAGATAGACATAAAAACAAAATTAGATCCTAAAGCCGAATACAAACAGATTTTTAAAGAAGGCTGGCGATTTATGAGAGATTTTTTATATGTGGATAATGTGCATGGCGCACCATGGAATGAGGTTTACCAGTGGTATTCGCCATGGATAGATCATGTAAGGCACCGCACAGATCTAAATTATGTGGTTGATATTATGAGTGGTGAAGTAGCTATAGGACATTCGTATGTGTCTGGTGGAGACATGCCAGATGTAGATCGTGTCCCAGTGGGCCTATTAGGTTGCGATCTTAAACTAAATAAAGGTGCGTTTCAAATAACTAAAATATTCAATGGCGAACGTTGGAATCCTGAAATAGAATCGCCATTAGGATTACCTGGTATAAATGTGACAGAAGGAGATTATTTAATTGCAATTAATGGAAAAATGCTGTCCTCCAACACAAATCCATATCAATTACTTGAGCAAACAGCAGGAAGAGAAATTACCATTACAGTAAATAATAAACCTACGGCTAATGGAGCAAGAGATATCTTAGTAAAACCTGTGAGTAACGAACGTAGCTTAAGATATATTGATTGGGTTGAAGGAAATCGAAGAAAGGTAGACGAATTATCTAATGGCAAATTAGCTTATGTCTATGTTCCAAACACCTCTGGAAACGGCTTTACCTCTTTTAATAGATATTATTTTTCTCAACAAGATAAAAAAGGTGCAGTCATTGATGAACGTAATAATGGTGGTGGATCTGCTGCAGATTATATGGTTGATGTCATGTCACGTGAACTTTATGGATATTTTAATAGTAAAGCCAATGATAATAGACCATGGACAGGACCAATAGCAGGTATTTGGGGCCCTAAAGTGATGATCATTAATGAGCGTGCTGGCTCAGGAGGAGATTTACTACCATTTATGTTTAAGAAAAAGAATGTAGGACCATTAGTAGGTACTCGTACTTGGGGCGGACTCGTTGGCACATGGGATACACCTCGTTTTATTGATGGCGGCCGAATGGTAGCGCCAAGAGGTGGCTTTTTTAATGTAGATGGCGAGTGGGATGTAGAAGGTATAGGTATAAGTCCGGATATTGAAGTTATTCAGGACCCAAAGCTAACCTCTCAAGGACGAGATCCTCAGTTAGAACGTGCTGTTGAAGAAGCATTGAGATTATTAGAGACTCAAGAATTTAAACTTAAGGCCGAGCCAAAAGCACCTATTCGATGGAAACGACCAGAAGGCTACGACAAGGACAATTAAAACTCTTAGCTTTAATGTCGTTTATTACTGATCTTTCAGAAGCGTTTAAAGACCATTCTAATGCTGAAAATGCCAAGGCAATGCAGACTTACATGAAGCATTTTTTTCCTTTTTTTGGTATTAAAGCAGATTTGAGAAGATCAATTTGTAAAAACACTGTGTCCTCTAATCTTACAGAGGTTAAAACAAATATCGAGAGCATTACTCTTGCGTTGTATCGTCTCAACGAGAGGGAGTTTCATTATTGTGCCATGGAGCACTATGCCAAATTCAAAAAAAGGTATTACAGAAAGGAGGATATAGACTTAATTAAAATACTCATTACAACAAACTCACATTGGGATACAGTAGATTTTATTGCAAAGCATATTCTTGGTAATTATCTTATTGAGTTTCCAGAACAGAAAGATAAAACTATACAGGCATTTTCTAATGCTAAAAACATGTGGCTTAACAGGTCTACGCTATTATTTCAATTAAGCTATAAATCTAAAACGGATGCTGATTTATTGATTAAACTTTGTAAAAAATTTAGAGATTCTAATGAGTTTTTTATCCAAAAAGCCATAGGTTGGGCACTAAGAGAATATGGTAAAACAAATCCAGAACATGTTTTACAATTTGTTGAAAACACAAATCTTAAACCATTGAGCAAAAGAGAAGCTATAAGACGATTAATATGAACTACGATATTGTAATTTTAACAGATCATAGATACCTTACAGACTCTGACGACCCATATAAGCATAATGTGTTTTTAGAAGATGCGCTATTACAGCAAGCTCTTGAAAATTGTAACCTTAGCGTTACTCGTAGAGCATGGGATGATTCAGAATTTAATTGGGCAAGTACTACATATGTTATATTTAGAACAACTTGGGATTATTTTGATAGGTTCAACGAATTTATGAGTTGGCTATTAAAAGTTTCAAAGCAAACTAAGCTATTAAACTCTGAAAAACTCATTCGCTGGAATTTAGACAAGCATTATCTCAATGATTTAAAAATTAAGCATATTAATATTACTCCAACCATATTCATAGAAAAAGGCGATGACCGTCCACTTAATGAAATTCAACTACACTCTGGCTGGGAAGATATGGTATTAAAACCATGTGTATCAGGTGCTGGTAGGCACACATATAGGATAACCTCAAAAACTACGCAGGATTTTGAGACTATTTTTTCATCACTAATAAAACATGAATCCATGATGATACAACCCTTTCAGCATCAGATTCAAAGTTTTGGTGAAGTCTCCATGATGGTAATTGATGGTCAGTATACACATGCCGTTCTTAAAAAAGCAAAGGCTGGTGATTTTAGAGTGCAAGATGATTTTGGCGGAAGTGTGCACGATCACTCACCTACCCAAGTAGAGATCGACTTAGCTGAAAAAGCAATTAAGGCATGTCCAGAATTACCGATTTACGCAAGGGTAGATATTTTTAAAGATAATAACGATAATTGGTGTTTGTCTGAATTAGAACTCATTGAACCAGAACTCTGGTTTAGAAATCAACCAAAAGCAGCAGATCAATTAGCACAGGCCGTATTAAAAAAGATAAACAGTACATTATGAGATTAAAACAAATAACAAAGATTGTTGTAGGACTTATCATTTTCTTCACCCTTCCTACCCTTTTATTTTTTGGGTTTTTGTATCTGAGATATGATGAAGATTTACCGGAAGTCGTAAATATTACAGAGGCCGATGAGATGGCTTATAAAATGCTAGACGCTCTTAATTATGACGCTTACAAAACAACTGATATTATTGAGTGGTCATTTAAAGGTATACATCAATATAAGTGGTACAAATCAGAGAATCGATGCCACGTGTTTTGGGATGATATACGGGTTGAATTAGATCTTAAAAATCGTGACAATTCAAAAGTTTTTGTTGCTGATAATGTGTATAATGGCATTGAAGTGAACGATTATATTAACAAAGCAGAGAGTTATTTTAATAATGACTCCTTTTGGCTTGTAGCACCTTACAAAGTATTTGATGCAGGCACTGAACGCGGCTTAGTGACCACAGAAGATGGTAGTACAGCTTTATTAGTGACTTATACAAAAGGTGGCAGCACACCAGGAGACTCCTATCTATGGCATTTAAATGAGGATGGGATGCCAAACAGCTTTCAAATGTGGGTGTCCGTAATACCAATTGGTGGACTCAAAGCAACTTGGGATCAATGGACTACGACTAATAGCGGAGCCATGCTCCCTACAAATCACGAGATTTTATTTTTAGATATTACTTTAGACAATATCAAAACGTCCAAATAGTAATTTATTCCTTAGATCGCTGCCCAACAAACTGCTGACTTTTAAGTTTAAAGAGTACATTAAAACTGGTAAGACTACCGTAGCTACGAGTGATGTACTGTTGTAGGTCTATTTTTTCCTGTTCTTCAAGATGACTTGAATTGATCTTTTGTTCCATTACTCTTAATCGATCTCTTACCATGGTGATTTTATGAAAAAACGTATCAATTGGTAATTCTTTAGCCTGTAAATTGGTGTCTCCAGGTTCAAGTATCAATTTTCCACCCTTCCACTTATCAGCTATAGTAACAACCTCACTGACATCAGACCATTTCTTTAAAATATCTCGTAGGCTTTTTTCAACCTCATAAAAACTAACAGTATCAACATCATCTTCAGCAGCTTCAATGACTTCAAATTCTGAATCGAGTTCTAATGTTTCTAAGCCATTATCAATAAACGTCACCCAATAGTGTTTGGATGTTACATTGGTTACAACGCCTTTGCCATATTCAGGATGATCTATTCGCGATCCTATACCTAGTAATTTCATCTCTTAAATAATTTTGTCTTACAATAATAGGAAATCCAAGATTATCCTTCACACTAATTTAACAACTAAAATCGTACCTTTGCAACTTTGCTATAATGCCCATTTCTTTTTGTAACAATTATGACAAATTTTGACGATTCTATTGAAGTAAAAGGTGCACGTGTTCACAACCTCAAGAACATAGACATTTCAATACCTCGTGAAAAATTAGTTGTTATCACAGGTTTATCTGGAAGTGGCAAATCCTCTTTAGCTTTTGATACTATTTATGCCGAAGGACAACGCAGATACATTGAAACATTTTCAGCCTACGCAAGGCAATTTTTAGGAAGCCTCGAACGACCAGATGTAGATAAAATTGACGGTCTATCTCCAGTTATTGCTATAGAACAAAAAACCACAAGTAAATCGCCCAGATCAACCGTTGGTACCATTACCGAGATCTATGATTTTTTAAGATTACTTTATGCCAGAGCTAGCGATGCCTATAGTTACAATACTGGCGAACGCATGGTTAGTTATAGCGATGAACAAATCAAAGACCTCATTCTTGAAGCTTTTGATGGCAAGGCCATTAGTATACTATCACCTGTTGTACGGTCAAGAAAAGGCCATTATAGAGAACTTTT
Organism: Winogradskyella sp.; assembly: GCA_013003655.1. Taxonomy (GTDB): domain Bacteria; phylum Bacteroidota; class Bacteroidia; order Flavobacteriales; family Flavobacteriaceae; genus JABDIQ01. The sequence goes on from JABDIQ010000291.1 coordinate 4,726, forward strand.
TGAGCAGATTGCCAAACAAGGATTTGTAAAAGTTAGAACAGATGGCGAAATCGTTGACCTTGAAAAAGGCATGATGCTAGATCGCTATAAAACTCATGATATAGAAATTGTTATAGACCGTTTGAAGATTGAATCATCAGATGATCTTCAAAAACGATTGATAGAGTCCATAAATACGGCCATGTATCATGGAGATGATATCTTAATGGTGATAGAAAAAGGCTCTGAAAAAGCACGCTATTTTAGCCGAAATCTTATGTGTCCATCCTCTGGAATTTCTTACCCTAATCCAGAGCCTAATAATTTTTCGTTCAATTCGCCAAAAGGTGCTTGCCCAAAGTGTAACGGCATAGGCGAGCTCTATGTTATTAACGAAAAAAAGATTATTCCAGATGAATCTCTTTCCATTAAAAATGGGGCTTTAGCACCTCATGGCCCTGAGAAAAAAAGTTGGATCTTTAAACAATTTGATACCATTGCACAGCGCTTTAATTTTTCGCTTAGTGATGCTTATAAATCTATTCCCGAAGAAGCCAAACAAATGATTTTATACGGAGGACAGGAAAAATTTACGGTAGAGAGCAAATCCTTAGGTGTAACCCGCAATTACAGCATTGATTTTGACGGAGTCGCTAATTTTATTGAGAGTCAGTACAAATCTAACTCAACGTCCTTAGTGCGATGGGCAAAGGAATACATGGACAAGGTAAAATGCCCAGAATGTGGCGGATCTAGACTTAAAAAGGAATCGCTATATTTTAAAATAGATGAAAAGAGCATTGCAGATGTGGTTAGCATGGATATTATTGAGCTAAGCGAGTGGCTTAAATCATTAGAAGAGAGACTATCTGAAACGCAGCGGCAAATAGCTAGTGAAATTTTAAAAGAAATAAAGAACAGAGTTCAGTTTTTATTAGATGTTGGTCTAAATTATCTATCCTTAAATAGAAGTTCTAAATCACTGTCTGGTGGCGAAGCTCAGCGTATTCGATTAGCAACACAGATTGGCTCTCAATTGGTAGGCGTCTTGTATATTCTCGATGAGCCTAGTATTGGACTACATCAACGAGATAATGAAAAACTCATTGACTCTCTAATTTCGTTAAGAGATGTGGGTAATTCAGTCATTGTTGTTGAGCACGATAAAGATATGATTGTAAGATCAGATCATGTCATTGATATAGGCCCTCATGCTGGCAAACACGGTGGCGAGATTATTAGTGAAGGTACGCCAAAAGAACTACTGTCCTATCATACGATTACGGCAGATTATCTTAATGGAACAAAGGAAATAACGATACCAAAAACCAGACGGAAAGGAAACGGTAAAAAATTAGTCTTAAAAGGCTGCAGCGGTAATAACCTTAAAAATGTAGACGTAGAATTTCCACTCGGAAAAATGATAGGTGTCACAGGAGTTTCAGGAAGTGGAAAGTCAACATTGATCAACGAAACGCTCTACCCTATTTTAAACACACACTTCTTCAACGGTGTAAAAAAACCACTGCCGTATAAAAGCATTAAAGGCTTAGAGCATATAGATAAAGTCATAGACATTAACCAAGCACCAATTGGGCGAACGCCACGAAGTAATCCTGCAACCTATACTGGCACTTTTAGTGAAATAAGAAGTTTGTTTTCTAAAATACCTGAAGCCATGATAAGAGGTTATAAACCAGGTAGATTTAGTTTTAACGTCAAAGGAGGACGATGCGAAACCTGTCAAGGAGGTGGTGTTAGAGTCATAGAAATGAATTTTTTACCGGATGTTTATGTAGAATGTGAAACCTGTCAAGGCAAACGTTTTAATCGAGAAACTTTAGAAATTAGGTATAAAGGAAAATCTATAAGTGATGTACTGAATATGACCATTGAAGAAGCTGTACATTTTTTTGAACATATACCTAAAATCCACCGAAAACTCAAAACCATAATGGATGTAGGTCTAGGTTATATAACGCTAGGGCAACAAAGTACTACACTATCTGGTGGTGAAGCGCAGCGAATTAAATTGGCTACAGAATTAAGCAAGCGAGATACCGGAAATACGTTTTACATCCTAGACGAACCAACTACAGGATTACACTTTGAAGATATCAATGTATTAATGAAAGTTCTTAATAAGCTTGTCAATAAAGGAAACACAGTATTAATTATAGAACATAATTTAGACGTTATCAAAACTGTAGACCACATCATAGACATTGGTTATGAAGGTGGTAAGGCTGGTGGTGAGATTGTTGCACAAGGCACTCCAGAAAAAATCATTAAGGATAAAAAAAGTTATACGGCACAGTTTTTAAGAAAAGAATTAAATTAGAGGTAATTAACAGCATTTTATGAGAAAAGAACATAAACATAAAGGATGGAATGAAATAAAAACAAATGACTCATGGGCTATTTTTAAGATCATGGGCGAATTTGTTAACGGATTTGAGAGGATGAGCAAAATAGGGCCATGTGTTTCTATTTTTGGATCTGCTCGTACCAAACCAGGTCATAAATATTATAAACTTGCTGAGCAAGTGGCTGAAAAGATCGTAGAACATGGTTACGGTGTCATAACAGGTGGTGGACCAGGTATTATGGAAGCAGGTAACAAAGGAGCTCATATTGCTGGTGGTACTTCTGTTGGTCTTAATATTGACTTACCATTTGAGCAACATGACAACCCATATATAGATGGCGATAAAAGTTTAGACTTTGATTATTTCTTTGTACGCAAAGTAATGTTTGTAAAATACTCTCAAGGATTTGTTGTTATGCCAGGTGGTTTTGGAACTTTAGATGAATTGTTTGAAGCTATGACGTTGATACAAACTCATAAAATAGAATTATTCCCTATTATTTTAGTTGGGCGTGAATTTTGGGGCGGACTTGTGGATTGGATAAAAGACACACTAGTAAATGCAGGCAATATAAGCAAGAAAGATCTAGATCTATTTCATGTTGTTGATACAGGAGATGAAGTTTTAGAAATATTAAATGATTTCTATAAAGAATACGACCTTAGCCCTAACTTTTAATACCTTTAAGGCACACCCAATGACAAAAAACTTAACTACATATTTCGCTATTATGCTTTTGGCCTGCTTCAATTTAGGTGCGCAGACCAATGTTAAAGTGATGTTCTACAATCTTTTAAATTATCCGTTGGAAGATGCGGTGCCAAACAGAGAACCATTTTTAGCAACTGTTTTAAGTGATTACCAACCCGATCTTTTTCTAGTGTGCGAATTAAATAATGAAACTGGTGCTAATAATGTGCTCAATATTGTGCAAAACGCTGTAAGTGCAGATTATACCATGGCTACATATGTATCTAATACATCAGATGATTTAACAGGAAACCAAAACGACCTTCAAAATTTGTTGTATTACGATAGTACTAAGTTCATTTTATTAGAAGAGATTATTGTTCCTACAGATCTTAGAGATTTTAATGTTTATAAGTTACGATTAAACACGGTAGACCAAAACACAAACCCCATTGAATTGTACGTTGTTGTTTGTCATTTAAAAGCCTCTAGTGGACCTGACAATGCACAACAGCGCTTTGAAATGGTTCAGGAATTAGATAATTATTTAAATACTTTACCTGCTTCAAGCAACGTTTTGCTTGGAGGTGATCTTAATATCTATACTGCTAACGAGTCTGCTTTTCAGGAGTTATTAGATGTTACCAACAACATCACTTTTGCAGATCCTCCAAACCGTATAGGTAGCTGGAATAATAATGTAAATTTTGTAGACGTTTTTACCCAATCTACAAGAACACAAAGCGGTTTGGGAGGCTCAACCGGCGGTTTTGATGATAGATTTGATTTTATTCTTACCTCAGAAAATATGCTAAGTAGTGCTAACCTAACCTACGTAGCAGATAGTTACAAGGCTTATGGTAATAATGGTGTTTCATCTTGCTATAATAGAGCTATCAATTCTAGCGACTGTGCTGGTCCCGAATTTTCGTTTGCCATAAGAGATGCACTGCATAATTTTAGTGATCATTTACCCGTTACATTATCATTGCAAACATCAGCATTGCTGAACACACCAGAGTTTGATCAATCAAATTATATAAAAATTAAAAATAATGTAACCAATTATTATTTAGATATTTATAATAACTCATTTGAATTAATTAATGAAGTATTTGTTGTTTTTAATCAGCTTGGACAACGCGTAAAAATGTTCAAAATATCTGAAGGATTAAATAGCATTGATGTGTCTCATTTTAAAAACGGACTGTATTATATTGTAACTAAGGATATAAAGTTTAAGCCCAAAAAATTCATTGTATACCATTGATGTATAAATTCTACATATGTTTTTTATTTGCTCTTTTTTCATTAACGATTAAGAGTCAAAACAAAATTGAGGTAAATGCAGAATTTAATATTGAGACAAAGAGTGTTACCATCATTCAAAAAATTGTTTACTTCAATTCAACCAATGACACTTTAAACAAGGTATATCTTAATGATTGGAATAATAGTTATTCAACAAAATCAACGCCATTAGCTAAGCGATTTGAAGAAGAATTTAGCACTAAATTTCATTTAGCCAAAAATAGCCAACGCGGATTTACTACAGTGACTTCAATACGTGATGATAGCAATCAAACATTAACATACACTAATCCGAAAGATCATCCAGACGTCCTTGAGGTAGATCTTAATAATCCTGTATTACCGAAGTCCTCGTATACCTTAATCTTAAATTATATCTTGGTAATACCAGACAATAGTTTTACATCTTACGGCTTTACAAACAATAAAGATTTTGAGCTTAAGTATTGGTACATCACGCCAGCTGTATATGATGGTAAATGGCACTATTATAGCAATAAGGACTTAGACGACCTTTATGTCCCAAAGGCTGATATTACGCTTACGCTTACACATCCTCGCAATTACCAGGTTATATCTGAGTTAGATTTTGTTTCTATTGATTCAAATCAAAAGGCGCAAACCACAATTTTATATGGTAAAGACAGAATTGACACCTACCTACTTTTAAGTAAACTACCTAACTATGGTTTTGTGCAGACCGATGATTTTATACTAGTATCAAATATTGGAGAGAAAGGACTTCCACCGCAAGACAAGGCAATATTAACAGACAAGATCACCGCCTTTTTAACTGAACATCTAGGTCCGTACCCACATAAAAAATTAGTGGTGAGTCAAGTCGAGTATTCAAAAAGTCCGTTGTACGGTCTCAACCAATTACCAGATTTTTTAAGACCATTCCCTGATAGTTTTCAATATGAACTTAAATTGCTCAAAACAGCATTAAACAAATACATTGACAATTTAATACTCGTCAATCCACGCAAGGATTACTGGTTAAATGACGGTCTGCAGATTTATTTGATGATTAAATATGTAGAGGATAACTATCCTGACATGAAATTATTAGGTACTCTAGCTAATGTTTGGGGTTTACGAGCTTTTCATGCCGCAGATGTTAACTTTAATTTTCAGTACTATTTGTATTTTATGGAAATGGCTAGGAAAAATAGAGATCAGCCATTAACAACCTCGAAAGACTCACTTATAAAATTTAATGAAAGTATTGCTGGCAAGTATAAAGCTGGGCTAGGCTTAAATTATTTGAATGAATTTACTCAAGACACAAACCTCCTACAAACAATTAAGGAATTCATAGAGATAAATCAATTAAAAACAGTTAGCACTGCTGATTTTGAGGTGTTTTTAAAGTCTAAAACCAATAAAAATTTAGATTGGTTTTTTGAAGATTATATAAATACACGAAAGAAGTTAGATTTTAAAATAAAACGTATTGAAGAGACCGATGACTCTTTACTAGTTACGATTAAAAACAAGCGTGATAACAAAATGCCCGTACAGTTATTTGCTCTTAATGTAGATAGTGTAAAACACAATCTTTGGGTTGAAAATATCAAGAAAACTAAAACTGTGGCTATTGCTAAAGATACCATTACAAAGTTTGTTTTAGATTATAATAACATATTACCAGAGTTTAATCAACGTGATAATTGGAAATCTCCAAACGGATTTCTTTTTAACAATAAACCGTTTCAATTTAGATTATTTAAAGATATTGAAGACCCCAATTACAATCAGGTATTTTTGATGCCTTTAGTTGAGTTTAACAATATCTATGATGGTTTAACACTAGGCACAAAAGTGTATAACAAAACCATTTTAAGAAAACGGCTTAATTATAAATTCTCACCGCAATATGCCACTAATTCTCAAACTTTAACGGGCTCTGCCTCTGTGTTCTACACGCATAATATTGAAAATAGAGATTTATTTAATATTACATATGGTATGGCCTATGCCTATCGTTCCTTTGCTCAAGATGCCTTTTTTACACTTGCCAGACCAAGTTTAGTGTTTTCATTTAGAAATGATTCAGATTTACGATCTGACGAGACAAAAGGTATAGTATTACAATATGTTGGTATATCGAGAGATGTAGGTGCTGATGCCATTATAGATCAGTTAGATGAGCCAGATTACGGTGTTTTAAATCTAAGATATGTAAGCTCAAACCCAGGTATTATTAATTTTTCGCGCTTTTCCACTGATCTTCAAATAGCCAATAATTTTAGTAAAGTATCTGTAAATTACGAGTACAGAAAACTATCTAAAAATAATAGGAATTTTAATTTTAGATTCTTTGCTGGTGCTTTTTTAAAAAACAATACGGACCCAACATCAAACTACTTTAGTTTTGCACTAGACAGACCCACAGATTACCTTTTTGAGTTGAATTATTTAGGCCGATCAGAAGATTCCGGCATATTTAGTCAGCAAATTATTATTGCAGAAGGTGGTTTTAAATCTCAACTAGATAATCCTTTTGCAAATCAATGGATGACAACCACAAATTTTGTAACGTCCATTTGGCGATATGTTCAAGCGTATGCCGATTTTGGATTGTATAAAAACAGAAATTTAAATCCAAGATTTGTATACGATTCTGGTATTAGACTTAATTTAGTAGAAGATTATTTTGAATTGTTTTTTCCTGTCTATTCGTCATTAGGATGGGAAGTAGGACAACCCAATTATGATCAGCGAATTAGAATAAAATTTACCTTAGATCCACAAGTTTTACTAGGCCTCTTTAGACGCAAATGGTATTAAGATATTCTCAGTAAAACTCTAATATTTTAAATTTTTTTATGAATTCTTTAATTTTTTATAGCGAAATCTATGAATTATTCATTTTTTTATCGGTAACTAAGTTGTAAAATAGCTGGTATATTGCTACATTTGCACATATTTTTTTTCTTACATGAAGCAAGACCCTAACACAAAATCAGAAATTACGTTTGAAGACTTTAGAACTGAGGTTTTAGAGGATTATAGAATTGCTGTAACAAGCCGAGAGTGTAGTTTGTTGGGTCGTCGTGAAGTACTTACTGGCAAAGCCAAGTTTGGAATATTTGGTGATGGAAAAGAAGTACCGCAAATAGCTTGGGCCAAAGCTTTTAAGAACGGTGATTTTAGATCTGGTTATTACAGGGATCAAACGTTTATGATGGCTTTAGGTTTGTTATCCATTGAAGAATTTTTTGCCGGGCTCTATGCCAATACAGACATAAAGAAAGAGCCAATGTCAGCTGGTCGTCAAATGGGAGGTCATTTCACCACTCATAGTTTAGATGAAAATGGGCATTGGAAAGACCTCATAGATCAAAAGAATTCGAGTGCTGATATTTCTCCAACAGCGGGACAAATGCCCAGACTGCTCGGTTTAGCACAAGCTTCAAAAATTTATAAAAACGTAAATGGAATTGACGCTAGTAAATTTTCAGACAATGGAAACGAGGTGGCTTGGGGCACTATAGGAAATGCTAGTACTAGTGAAGGTTTATTTTTTGAAACTATTAATGCAGCAGGTGTTTTACAAGTACCAATGATTGTTAGTGTTTGGGATGATGAGTATGGTATTTCTGTTCACGCAAAACACCAAACCACTAAAGAAAATATTTCTGAAATTCTTAAAGGATTTCAACGAGACAACAAAGCCAATGGCTATGATATATATAGAGTTAAAGGATGGAATTATCCAGAACTTGTAGATGTATATCAAAGAGCTTCACAAACGAGCCGTAAAGAGCATGTACCTGCCATTATACACGTACAAGAACTGACACAGCCACAAGGCCACTCTACCTCAGGATCACATGAACGATACAAAAGCGAGGAACGCCTAAATTGGGAGTCTGAGCATGACTGCAATAAAAAAATGCGTGAGTGGATCATTGAAAATAATATTG